>CAIUZX010000132.1 GCA_903903715.1 uncultured Caulobacterales bacterium | reverse complement strand
CGAGATCACCCCGGAAAACCCCCTGCCGCCGTCGGCAAGCGTGGTTTCGCGGGCCAGCGCGACATCGGTGGGTCGAATGGGTTCGGACATCTAAGACAGGTCGATCTCGTGACGGACTCGCAATCGATAATCATTATCAACAATCGGGTCCTGGGTGCAATATGATGGCAGGGAAAGGGCATTCAACCCTTGCGTCGGATCAAGGCCTTCTGGAATTGATACGCCGGGGGCTCGACTGCGGGGCAGCGGGTCTCGAGCGGCTATTGGCCGGCGCATAGGGCCTGTCCGGACTGAGCCATGCGCGATAGAGCGCCACGGCGCTGTTTCTCCAGGCGATCATCGAAGCGGGGGACGACAGGCGTCGGTCGCAGGCGTCGATCAACGCCGACACTCTTTGACCAGCCCGATCGGGATGAAGCGTTGCGGGTTCATCCAGCGCGAAGACGCCCTGCGGCGGTGCAGGACAGACGGAAATCTGGCCATTCTGGAAGCGGAACAGGTCGCGTCGAAATTCCCGCACCAGCGTGTCCGGCTCATATTCCGGATGACCTTGAAGGCAGAGCCAGAGGGGCGCCTGGGGTAGGGTGAAGGCATCCACCTCCTCAGTGCTCACGGAAAGGATCTCTGCGCCGATACGCTCCAGATCACCGGCGTCCAGCGAATTCCAGCGGGAGTGGGGCGTCGTCAGGCGTGGTCCGAGCTGGTGGGCCAGCGGGTGGGTCTTTCGAACATCAAATTCGAAGACGCCGCTGAGTTTTTCCTTCCGCTTGCGACGCTTGAGACCGGTCAGATGTTGCACCGCGAAGTGAGAGGCCAGGCAGGAGCACAGGACCCGAAGCTCCAGCCTCAAAGCATCGTCGATTAGTCTTGTGAGGTCCTCCCAATAGACCTCATCGCTGAGGTGCGCCGTCTTCGGCTCAGCGCCTGTGATGATCAGGGCGTCGAGTTGCGCCCGTTCGATTGTCTGAGCGGGACGGGACCGCTGGTCCCGCCAGGCCCGGGCGGTCGGGCTGCGCTCCAAAGAGGACAGATGCAAACGCACAAGCTCGAAGGGCGCGCCTTCAAGGCTTTCGGCCACGAGGGACGAAAACTGCCGGTCGGTGTCGACCAACGCCGGATCGGGCATGTTATTCACAAGCCCGATCTTCAGGACCTTGTCCGCCGCGCGCGCCATCAGATCGCCTTGGCTAACGGTCGTGACGACGGGGCGACCGCTGTGAGCGCCTGGTCGAGATCGGCAAGGATATCGTCGATGTGTTCAATCCCGACGCTCAGACGGATCATTTCCGGCTTTACCCCAGCCGCAAGGCGGACGTCAGGGGGCATCTGCCGATGGGTGGTCGACGCCGGATGACAGGCGAGGGACCGCGCGTCGCCGATATTGACGAGCCGCTTGATGAGCGCCAGCCGGTCGTAGAACGCCTTCCCCGCTTCAAGGCCACCCTCGACGCCAAAGGTCAGGAGGGAGGAGCCGCGACCCTTCAGGTATTTTCTGGCGAAGGCGTTGTAGGGGCTGTCCGAAAAACCCGCGTAATTGACCCAGGCGACCCTTGGGTCGCGGCGCAGGAACTCGGCGACTTTTGCCCCGTTTTCGACATGGCGCTCCATCCGAAGCGCCACGGTCTCTATCCCCTGGATCAGCAGGAAGGCGTTCATGGGCGCCAGCACAGCGCCCATGGTCCGCTGATAGACGGCGCGCGCGCGTCCGGTGAACGCGCGGTCGCCGAAATGGTCAGCGTAGACGAGGCCGTGATAGCCGGGATCGGGTTCATTGAAGGCCGGAAACCGCGCCTTGGCTGCGCGCCAGTCGAAACGGCCGGACTCAACGACGCACCCGCCCATCGTGGTTCCATGTCCGCCCATGAACTTGGTCAGGGAGTGAACGATGATGTCGGCGCCGTGTTCGAAGGGCCGTAACAGAACCGGCGTCGCCACGGTATTGTCCACGATGAGCGGCACGCCATGTTCGTGGGCGACGCGCGCCAGACCTTCGATATCGCAGATGTTTCCGGCGGGGTTGCCGATGCTTTCGCAGAAGACGGCGCGAGTTCTGTCGTCGATCAGTCTGGCGATCGCTTCTGGGCTGTCGTTTTCGGCGAAGCGCGCTTCGATCCCCTGACCAGCTAGAACCTGGCCGAGAAGGGTGTGCGTTGCGCCGTAGATCTGCGGGGTGCTGACGATATTGCCCCCGCGATCAGCGACGGTGATGAAGGCAAGATGCAGCGCCGCCTGGCCAGAAGCCGTGGCGATCGCCGCGGCGCCGCCTTCCATCTCCGCTACCCGCGATTCCAGTACAGCGACGGTTGGATTGCTGATCCGGCTGTAGCGATAGCCTTCGGTCTCAAGATTGAAGAGCGCCGCACCATGGTCTGCGGAATCGAAGCTGTAGGACGTGGTCTGGTAGATCGGAACTGCCGTCGCGTGTGTGGTCGGGTCATTATCGAACCCGCTGTGCAAGGCGAGCGTTTCCAGCCGCATGACGGTCGTCCTGTTCAGCGCGGCCGAAGGCGATATGCATCCTTTTGAGACGCCGCGCCGGCTCGCTGCGGACTTCAAGCAAGTCTCGTGACACCTCGCACGGCAGCCGAATTGCAAAGAAGATCCTGACTCGACGGAACCGGGTCCTGCTCTGTGCCGACCATGGACATCGCAACCTCGACCGGCCCAGCCCCATCGGCTTCATCCGGACACCGCGACTGGACGCGCGCCATGACGCTGACGGCGAAGCTGACTCGCTCCGGCGCCAGGACCTTCGGCGAACTGGCTGAGGACTGGGCAGAGCAGTTCGGGGATGCGCCGGCCCTGTCATCTCCTTGCGAAGCGCTCAGCTATACAGGGCTCGCGCTGCGGATCCGGCGTTACGCCCGCTGGGCGGAGGCGCAAGGCGCGGGGCCGGGCGTCGTATTCGGCCTTTTGATGCGGAACCGTCCTGATTATCTCGCCGCCTGGATGGGGGTGAGCCTCACCGGCGCAGCTACGGCTCTGTTGAACACCGAATTGCCTGCGCCGGCGCTCGCTCATTGCCTGACTGCGTCCCGCGTTCGGTTGCTGATCGTGGAGCCCGCTCTGGCCAAGACAGCGAAGGCCGCCTGCGCCGAACTCGCCAATCCGCCAGTCCTATGGGTGCTGGGTGACTGTAAGGACGCGCATGGTCTGGATCTTGCCCTTGCAGACCAGTCGGACGCACAGCTTCCTGCCCGGCCAGCGATTTCCCTGTCCAGTCCCGCGCTACACATCTTTACCAGCGGTACGACAGGGCTGCCCAAGGCCGCCATCGTCAGTCACCGCCGCGTGCTGAGCTGGGCCGGGTGGTTTGCCGGCATGGCGGACACGACGGCCGACGATGTCATGTATGACTGCCTGCCCCTGTTCCATAGTGTTGGCGGAGTCGCCGCGACGGGCGCAGTGCTGTTGAACGGCGGCAAGGTCGTGCTGCGGGAACGCTTCTCGGCGAGCGCCTTCTGGGAAGACATCCGATCCGAAGGCTGCACCCTTTTCCAATATATCGGGGAGCTCTGCCGCTATCTCCTCGCCCAACCGCAAGCCGAGTCTGAACAACCTCATCAGCTTCGCATGATCATCGGCAACGGCCTGCGTCCTGAGGTCTGGAGCGCGTTCGTTGAGCGGTTCGCGCCTGGTCGCGTTCTGGAATTCTATGCCGCCACGGAGGGCGTGTTCACCCTCTGCAATGCGGAAGGTCGGGTGGGCGCGATTGGACGGTTTCCGCCGTTCGTCGCGCGCAATGCGCCCGCGGAGCTCGTGCGTCTCGATCCCTATACTGGCGATATTGCGCGCGATGAAAACGGGCGGGCGATCCGGTGCGGGGTCGATGAGCCGGGGGAAGCGGTGGGCCGGGTCGATCCAGCGCGAGGCTTCGATGGCTATGCTGACAAGGCGGCGAGCGCGGCTAAACTTGCGCACGACGTCTTCGCCCCGGGAGATATGTGGTTTCGCACGGGTGATCTGATGCGAAAAGATTCCGAAGGCTTCTTCT
>CAIUZX010000131.1 GCA_903903715.1 uncultured Caulobacterales bacterium | reverse complement strand
GATCCGATGGGCAACCCCTATCTGACCTTCACCGCGCTTCTGCTCGCCGGCCTCGACGGGATCGAGAACCGGATCGATCCGGGCCCGGCGATGGACAAGAACCTCTACGACCTGCCGGCGGCCGAGCAGAAGAGCGTGCCGGAAGTCTGCGGCTCCCTGCGTGAAGCTCTGGAGAACCTCGACAAGGATCGCGCCTTCCTCAAGAAGGGCGGCGTCATGGATGACGACTTCATCGACAGCTACATCGAGCTGAAGATGGAAGAAGTCCGGCGCTTCGAAATCACGCCGCACCCGGTCGAGTTCGACATGTACTACAGCCTGTAATCGCTTCGATTACACGCAAAGACCAAGGGCCGGGGAGCGATCTTCGGCCCTTTTTCTATGCTCGATCCCGTCAGGCGACCTCGGCCAGCAGGGTCTCCTCGATCTCAACGTCATCGATCAGCAGCGGCCGCAGGTTGAAGGTCAGATCGCGCGCGTCCGGCAGGGTCAGATCCGTGCACAGGATCTGATCGAGCTCCACGAGCGCGGCGCACATCTCGTCGATCGGCGGGGGCGGTTTGTGGGCGGGCGCGAGGGCCTTCCAGAAACCAGCAATCTGATCCAGACGCGCGACCCGGAGCCCAAGGAACAGATAGCGATGCTCGGATTCAAGAAGAAGACGACGAAACTGGGCGGGCTGGGCGCCGGTGACCATGGCGTTGTAGGCGGCGTCGTACTGTGCGACGACCTCCTTGGCCTCACGAAACGCCTGTGCAGCGGCGGCGCAAACCGCATCCTTTGCGCGATCGACGTAGCGTGCGTACTGCGTGTCAACCCGCCCTCTCGGCCAGACGGACCGAATGCCCGACGCGGCGGCCTTCAGATCAGGCTCCAGGACGTTGAGCTGAAGCTTGTAGAACATCATCGCCTTCCAGGAGAACATGGCCTGGGAGAACTCGTCGGCGGACATGCGCAGGGCGTCGCGCAGCAATCCCAGTTGCGGATCCTCGTCTCGGTTCGAGATCATCAGGCTCGACAGCCGCTCTGACGCCTCCGGCGACACGCCGACGTCGCCGAGGCTCAGACGAACCAGGGGTTCGATCTCCGATTTGACGAGCTGCGACATGCGATCAATGTCGGCCTGGCTCATCTGGAAATAGTAGCGGGCGATGCCGAAGTGGTTGTGCTCCGAAATTTGGTACAAAAGGAAGGGATCAAACGACGGCAAAATATCGAGAATCGTCAGTATCTTGGCGTCTCTTTCGAGATCGTAGTCCCGGTAGTCAAAGTGGGACGTGAGCATCTTGATCAAATTGCCTTCGCCCATGATGAAATACTGACCTCCGAGACTGAGATCATTGAAATCCAGAGGCAGGATGACCTTGGTGGCGCCAATCTTTCGGACGCCGAAGCGCCCCTCCTCGCCCCGCTTCAAGTTGCGCTTGAGCACGATCGCTCGGTTCAGGATCGGCTGACTGAAGAAGGGTTTCTGCGGTTCCGAGCGACCGGGTTGCAGACTTTGGGCGATCTGGTGAAGGTTAAGAAGCCTTGACGATGATATTTGACCGGAAAGATGCGTCAGCGACGTCTCATGAGTCGAACAATAATAAACGCTTCCATTCGACCCGGCCATCAATCACCTCTTTGTTGAGGCGATACTATCTAATCAGGCAAGCTAAACTCCGACTTTAAGACTATCTTAAATTGGCGATAAACCATGTGATCTAGACTCGCGCGACGTGGTTTGAGAACCGTTCGGCGACACGGACAAGATCCGCCATGATCCCGGTCAGATCGAAGTCCTTTGGCGTATAGACCGCCGCCACACCCAACGCCTTCAGGCGCGACGCGTCCTCGGGGGGGATAATGCCGCCGACGATCAGGGGGATATCGGCGATTTCGGCCTTTCGCATCTCGACCAGCACATCCTCGACCAGAGCTACGTGAGAGCCCGACAGGATCGAAAGGCCGATCAAATGGACGCCCTCTTCCAG
>CAIUZX010000130.1 GCA_903903715.1 uncultured Caulobacterales bacterium | reverse complement strand
GAGGTTCGCATTGCGGGCGATCGTGAACAGGGTGCCGATCGTGGCGCCGTTCCACCAGGTGAAGATCATCTTGAGCACGAGCGTGACCGCCTTGGTCCTGAAAATCATTTCGAGGCGCAGACTATAGGCGAAAGCACGGGTCCGCGTCCAGCGCGGGACCGCAGGTCCTCAGGCCCTCCTCGAAACGACCCGCCATCTACATATAGTGTTTCGGTGGACAGTTTTCCGCAACCTGTTGCGTATTGTCTGAACCCACCTTAGCCTCACGCGAAAGGCTAGGGTTTGTTGGGGCGGGAAACATGCGTTTCGAACGATGGTTCGCAGAATCTGCGCGGACGGTGGAGCTCGACGCTCGCGAGATCGAACGCCCCTGGGGCTTCGTGGACACAGCTGCGCCTGCGCACTGGACGAACGCGCGGGTCGAGGCGTGGCTCGACTGGGCGGAGAGCCTGCCCACCGACCGACCTGACACGCCTGCGCCCCCCGCCCTCGACAGCATCGGCCGCGAGTTTGGTCAGGCGCTGGACGGCGCTTTCCTCGCCTATGCCGTCCGCCTCGCCCATTGGGGCTGGGCGCTGGGCCTGTTCGACCGTGAAGCGGACGCCGCCGCCTTCTGCGAGGATCTGTGCGCCACCCTGACCCTCGGCCTCGCCGCGCCTGAGGCGCAAGGCGCGTCCGGCTGCCGCGTCTCTCCCTTCTCCGGCGCCCGACTGTCCGGCGGCGCCCAAGACCTGAATGTCGTTGACCTCGCCTCCCCCGCCGGTCGGGCGCAGTTCTCGCAGCATGCCGCCGCCACCCGCGCGGCGAAGCTCGCCAGCACCTCGCTGGCGGAGATCGAGACCCGGCTGACCGCCGTCTCGGAAGCGGTCTCCCGCTGCGAAGGCGACCGCAGAGCCTGCGCCGACCCCTCCAGCAATCCCGTGCTCGGGCGCGCGATGCACGCAGCCCGCCGCGCAGGCGCCTCGGACGCCGCCATTCTCGACGCCGTCGCGCTCGGCGCGCAGGGCCTGACGCCGGAGGCTTTCGCGGTCGACGTGCCCGCCCCGCCACGCCTCTACCTCTCCGGCCCGAACGTGATCGAGACGGCGTCCCGGGCGGCCTGGGACAGCGACCGCATCGTGCTGGCGCAGTCGGTCACGTTCGCCGAGGCCGCGGCGCGGGCGGCCCACGCCCCCCGCTGCGCCCTCAGCCTTGCAGCCCTCCTGCCGACCGGTGAAACGGACACCAGCGCGCTGCAGGCGGCGGTGCGGCTATGGACCACAGCGCTCGAGATCATGCTGGCGTCCGGCGTCGCCCCGACCGCGGGCGCGGCGGACGCGCTCTACACCCACCGCACGGTGCGCGTGACCCTCGCCGGCCTCGCCGAGCGCAAGGCGTCGCAGGACCCTTACACCAGCGCCGAGCAGGCCTTTGCCCTGGCCGCCGCGGTCGCCGCCCACACCTCCGAGGAGATGGGGCGCCTCATGGGCCCCGCGCCCGCCACGACGCAAACCCCAGGGATTCTCGCCGAACGGATCCTCCTTCAGGCGCAGGCGGCGGAGCGGGCGGGCGCAGGCGGCGCGGCGGAGATGCTGCGCGCCGTCGACGCGCGTCTTCTGCGCAATACAGGCCTGATGGACTTCGGCGCGGCGCCCGAGCTTGGCCTCCGTCTCGGCGGTCTCTCCGTCGGCGGCGCGCCTTGGGCCGGGCCCGTGGGCGTTTCGGAAAGCGCGGACGGCGTGGTCGTGCCGACCCTCCGAGCCGAAGCCTTCGGCGCAGCGTCCGCAGTCGGCGTCTCCGCCTCGGACCTGCGCCGGACCGCCATCGGCGTGCGCGCCTTCGATCTTGGCCCGATCAACGCCGCTTCCCTCAAGCTCAAGGGCTTTACCGATCACGAAATCACGCGCGCGGAATCCGCCCTCCTTTCCGCCCGCAAGCTGGCGGACGCCTTCCGCCCGGCGGTCATAGGCGCGGGCTTCGTGCAGGACGTGCTGGGCGTGCCGAGCGAGCGGCTGACGAGCCCCACCCTCAATGTGCTGCTCGAGGCGGGCTTCAGCCGCGCGGACATCGACGAGGCGGAACGCCTGATCCTGGGCGGCTTCGACATGTCGCAGATCCATCGGCCACCCTCGGTTTCGGACCACATCGCCGCCGCCGCGGCCTTCAGCCCCTTCGCCCTGACCCAAGGCGCGTTCACCCTCGGCGCCCCTTCGAGCGCAGCCGTGGCGGACGTCGAGGTCTGGCTCGACAAGGCCTTCTCCGCCGGGATCGAGGCCATCGCCATCGCCAGGGAAACGAACACCGCCGTGCTGGACCTGCCGTCAGAAGCGGTCACGCGGCGCGAGGCGCCCGCGCCGTCCTTCGGACAACCATCCGAACGGATCGTTGAAAAGATCATCGAGCGCGACCGCACCCGCCGTCGCCTGCCCGACCGCCGCAAGGGCTATATTCAGAAGGCCGCTGTGGGCGGTCACAAGGTCTATATCCACACCGGCGAGTATGAAGACGGGGAGCTGGGCGAGATCTTCATCGATATGCACAAGGAAGGCGCCGCCTTCCGCTCGCTGATGAACAACTTCGCGATTTCGATCTCCATCGGCCTGCAATACGGCGTTCCGTTAGAGGAGTTCGTCGACGCCTTCGTCTTCACCCGCTTCGAACCGGCGGGGCCCGTGACGGGCAACGATCAGGTGCGCTCGGCGACCTCCATCCTCGACTATGTGTTCCGGGAGCTCGGCATCAGCTATCTCGACCGGCACGATCTCGCCAACGCCGACCCCGACGCCCTTTCCGCGGACGGCCTCGGCGCCGGCGCGGATGAGGAACAGGGCCCCCAGCCCGCCACCCGTTTCATCTCCAAGGGCTTCAGCCGGGGCGCGGCGCCGGACAACCTGTTGTTCCTGCCCACCGCCCGGCGCGGCGGAAACGGCGACGACAGCGAGTCCGTGGCCGATGCGAGCTTCGGCGTCTGCCCGGCCTGCGGCGACATCTCCCTCACGCCGAGGGGCTCCGGCCTCATCTGCATCACCTGCGGCGCAGCCCAGGAAAACCGCGGGTGAGCGGGAAACGCCTTACCGCGAATTAAGTGGCGTTTTGGGCGGTGAGTCGGCACACGATGTCGCATTCGTTCTGTCCCCTTCCGCCATGAGACCCCCGCCGCCGCCATGTCCCGTCGCCGCCTAAGCCCGCATCTGGCTGCGCTCGGCCTTCTCCTGACCACCTTGTCGTCAGGGGAGGCGCTGGCGGACGCGTCGGACCGCGACGTGCCACGGCAGGTGCGCTTCGGCGGGGCCTGCGAGAAGTGCGATCTCTCCGGGCGCAAGCTGATTGGATGTGCGTTCACAGCGACCAACTTCTCCAGGGCGTCGTTCGCAGGGGCGGACCTGCGCGGTGCGGAGGCCAAGGCTGCGAACTTCACGGGCGCGGACTTCTCGCGGGCGGACCTTCGCGGCGCCGAGCTGACCGCCGCCAACTTCACGGACACGCGGCTGGGTGAAGCTCAGCTCGAAGGCGTCGAGGCGAAGGCGGTCAACTTCTCGGGCGCGCACCTCGCCAGAGCCAGCCTGCGGAGCGCCGAGATCGCGTTCAGCGACTTTCGCGGCGCGGACCTGCAAGGGGCCGATTTCAGCAACGCGACGCTCACGACGGTCGATTTTCGCGGCGTAGACGCCCGGGGTGCGAACTTCTATGGCGCGGACTTCCGGGCCGTCTCTCTCAGGGGCGGCCGGTTCGAACGCGCGTCGTTCAAGGAGGCCGATCTCAGCCATGAAAGCCTCGTGGGGGCGAATCTCGCCGGCGCAGATCTGACCGGAGCGGATCTCAACCAGGCCGATCTCCACGGCGCCGACTTGAGCCTTGTCCGCGGCCTCACCCAGGATCAGCTCGACGACGCCTGCGCCGACGCCGGCACAAGGTTGCCCTCAGGACTTCGCGGGCGCGACTGCCACCGGGCCTTTGGCTGGAGACACGAACGCGCGCCGCCGGCGCCGCCTGCGCCCCCGGTCCCTCCAGCGCCCCCGCACTGAGTGGCGCCCCGCCTCGGAAATACCTCGTAACACATTATAAATATACGATAATTAACCCCTCTTCTGTTCCCTCGCCAGAGAAAATGATTTAGACCTCCGGCGTCGGTGAAGGCGGGTCTCGGCTCCAGAGTCGCCCCCGCCTCGCCAGGGACCGAGCCCACCCGTCCGAACCCACAGGAACGCGGCATGACACGAGGGACATTCGCCCTGACGGCGACGGCATGGGGTCTGACTGCCCTGCTCGCGGCGACGCCTGCGGCGGCGACGTCGATCCATGCGCCCATCAAGCGCCTCCCCAGCGATCCCCCTCGCATCGCCCTGACCAAGCCGGTCTATGTGGAACTGCCCGGACAGACGCCGGACTCCCTGATCAAGGCGCTGCTGGCGCGGCGCTCGCCATTTCTGGGCAAGGTCAGCGGCTACCGCAAGGCCTTCATGCCCGACCTCGCCCGCGCCATAGCGCTCGATGTCGAGCCGATGGAGACGCGCATCATCACCTTCGACTGGCGCTATGGCGCGCCGCGCAAGCGCGTACGTCGGCTGAAGCTGGAAACCGTCACCAATGGCGACACGGCCGTCGTCACGGCGCATTTCAGAGTCGCGGGGAAGCCATCGAGCGTTCGCTACGAGCTGTTCCAGCGCCGCAGCGGCTGGCGTATCCACGACGTCAGCCAGACGGCTCCCAAGGCCTGGAGCCTTCGGGCCTGCCTCCACATGCGGGGAACCTTGACAGTGACATCCTGCGAACGGCCGGACCGCGATCCGGACTCCATGAGAGCTGATCCGCCGCCGAAGAAGATCGCTCAGCCCCCGGCGAAGCCGGTCGAGCCGCCCAAGCCTGTCCCGGCGCCGAAGCCGCCGGGTCGCTGATCCCCCTGAAGCCTGACGCCCTCTAAATCTTGATTGGGGGGGTGATGCGCAGGTGGAGCTCCTTCAACTGGCGCTCCGTCACCTCGGCCGGCGCGTTCATCAGGAGATCCTTCGCCTGCTGATTCAGCGGGAAGGCGATCACGTCGCGGATGGTGCTGACGCCCGCCAGCAGCATGACGATCCGGTCGACGCCGGGGGCGATGCCGCCGTGGGGCGGCGCGCCATAGCGGAAGGCGTTCAGCATGCCGCCGAACTTGTCCTCCACCACCTCAGGGCCATAGCCCGCGATGGCGAAAGCCTTCAGCATGATCTCCGGCAGATGGTTTCGGATCGCGCCGGAGGACAGCTCCACCCCGTTGCAGACGATGTCGTACTGGTAGGCGAGGATGTCGAGGGGATCCATCGTCTCCAGCGCCGCCATCTCGCCCTGGGGCATCGAGAAGGGGTTGTGGCTGAAGTCGACCTTCTTCTCGTCCTCGTTCCACTCGAACATCGGAAAATCGACGATCCAGCAGAACTTGAACTGCTCCGCATCCACCAGGCCAAGCTCCGTCCCCACCCTTGTGCGGGCGAGACCTGCGAACTTGTAGAAGGCGTCTGGCTGACCGGCGGCGAAGAACACCGCGTCGCCGACCTTCAGGTTCATCTGCTGACGGAGGGCTTCGGTCCGTTCCGGGCCAAGGTTCTTGGCGACGGGCCCCGCCCCGCCCTCCTCGCCTTCCCGCCAGAAGATGTAGGCGAGGCCGGGCTGGCCTTCGCCCTTGGCCCAGTCGTTCATCCGGTCACAGAAGGCCCGCGATCCGCCTCCCGGCGCCGGGATGGCCCAGACCTCCGCCTTCGGAGTGTCGAGGATACGCGCGAAGACACCGAAGCCGCCGCCGCGGAAATGTGTCGAAACGTCCTGCATCTCGATGGGGTTGCGCAGGTCCGGCTTGTCCGAGCCGTACTTGCGGATCGAGGTGCGATAGGGAATGCGCGGAAACGGGCCTTCGGTCACCCGCCGGCCGTTCGCG
>CAIUZX010000129.1 GCA_903903715.1 uncultured Caulobacterales bacterium | reverse complement strand
GCGCTGGTCTATGCGATCTGGGCCAAGCTCGACACCGAAGCGTCTCACCCCTGGCCGCAGACCAAGCGCCTGGGCGTCGACGCCCTGCGCTGGAGCCGCAACCCGCCGGCCGGAGAGCTGCTCCGGGCGCGCATGACGGTGCTGGCGAAGGACCCGGTGGGCGACGACAAGGGCATTGTCATCGCCCAGCACGATCTTCTGGATGAGGCCGGGCGCCTCGTCTTTTCGTGCCTTACGCGCTCGGTGTTTTCGCGAAAACCCGAAGCCGCCTGAGACAGGCGCCCGTCACCCGCTCTTAGGCGTTGGCGATTGTCGCCGCCTGCCCGTCACGCACCAGCGTGCGCGCGACCAGCTTGTCCCACGCGTTGAGCGAGATGAGCTGCGCGTACATCTGCATCAGGGCGCCTGAGTCCCGCAGCGAAGCCAGCGTCTCCGGCGGCAGGGCGCGGAGCTTGTCTTCCGAGACGGCGAAATAGTCGGCGAGGCGAACCGGTTGACCCGGCGTGCCGTCGGCGTTGTTCGGCTGGAAGAAGGCTTCCTTCAGTTCGAACAGGTCGAGATCGCGCAGGGTCTGAATGAACTGCTCCGTGCGCTTACGCTCGCCCTCGTAGTTGGTGCAGAACTCGATGGCGTTCTTGGTGAACTCGGTCGGGTCCATGCCGGTGAACAAGGCGATTTCGCCGCCGGGTTGGACAGCGTCGGCCGACACGTCGATGCAGACGATCATGCGCTCATTTTCCGGATCGTCGGCCAGTACGAACGGAAAGCGGCGCAGATAGGCCGGCACATAGGCGTCGGGCTCGAACGCGCCATCGGGAGCGATGAACAGGTTCTCCTGCTGACGGATGCTCATGATCGCCATCGGCTGCTTCTGATCGCCGGCGAAGATGATCGGAAAGTTGATCGCCGCGGGGCCGAATTCGGTCACCTGCAACGGCACGGCGTGCGCCGTCAGGGCAAACTTGTAGGGCGACGTCGACGGTCTGATCCCGAGGCCGCCATGCGATTCGGGGTTGAGCGGTTCGGGCCGCGTGTAGAGCAGGACGTTGCCGGAAAGCTGGCCCTCGGCCCCTTCATTGGTATCCATTGTATGCTCGGCCTTGTGAATGGCGGTCAAAATCAAGGGGCTCTCTAGCGGATCGCGCGTCCGGCTGCAACGCAAGCTGCTTGTGCCGCCTCAACGACGGCGTCAAACTCCCCCGGACAGGCGCGAAGAGGCGCCGCAGAGTTGATCGAGGAGAGACGCCTTGCCTATCGCCTATCCGGACGTTCTGTCGCTAAAAGCTGAAGGCCAGCGCTTCGCCTACACCGAAAAGGAAACGATGCTCTACGCCTTGGGAATCGGCATGGGCGCCGACCCGATGAACGCGGATGAGCTGCCGTTCGTCTACGAGAACGGGCTGAAGGCGATGCCGACCCTGGCGACCGTCGTCGCCTGGGGCGCGGGCGCGACGGGGTCGATCGGCCTCAACTATCTGATGGTCGTGCACGGCGAACAGGCTGTGGAACTGCACCGCCCCATGCCGACGGAGGCGGAGCTGACTGCCGACAGCCGCATCCTCGGCGTCTACGACAAGGGCCCCAAGGGCGCCATTGTCGTGACCGAGACGGTGCTGAGCGACGCCACGGGCGGCGGACCGATCGCCACGCTCACCTCATCGATCTTCGCCCGGGGAGACGGCGGGTTCGGCGGACCTTCCGACGGCGCGCCCGAGCCGCATCCGATCCCGTCTCGCCCGGCGGACATGTCGGTGGAGATCCCCACACGTCCCGATCAGGCGCTGATCTACCGCCTCAGTGGCGACCGGAACCCGCTCCATGCGGACCCCGCCTTCGCCGCCGCGGCGGGTTTTCCGAGGCCGATCCTGCATGGCCTGTGCACCTACGGGATCACCTGCCGCGCGGTGCTCGGCGCCTATGCCGGAAACGATCCCGCCAGGATCAGGAGCCATTCCGCCCGATTCTCCGCGCCGGTGTTTCCGGGGGAGACGATCACGGTCGACATGTGGCGAGACGGCGACGTGGTCTCCTTCGAGGCGCGGGTCGCGACGCGCAACGCGACGGTGATCAAGAACGGCCGGACGGTCCTCGGTTAAAAGGATCGGAGCAGGCCGAGATACACCTCCCGGCGCGGGCCATACTGGCGTCCTCCCAGCGTCAGGCCCGTGCCGTCGCGCAGCGCGTTGACTTGATCCAGCACGTTTTTCACGTCGAGCCGCAGGTCGATCGCGCCGAGGGGGGCGGGGAGATCCAGTCCTCGAACCGCCGACACGTCAATCCGCCAGCGTTGCGGCAGCGCGGAGTCGTTAGGCGTCTTCTTCGAGGCGATGGCGCCGGAGCCGTAGGTCGCTTCTGCGCTCAGCGCCGTCTTTTCCGTCCGCCAGCTGGCGCCGGCCGCGGCGTCGGCCCGCTCGCCCCCGTCGAGATCGATCCAGTGACGGCTGAGATAGTTCAGCACCGCCGTCGAGAAATTGTACTCACTGGACACGATGCGTTCTCCGCGCACCCTGCGCACCGAGACGCCGAACCAGGTGCTGAACGGGCCGTCTCTCCAGGCGATCTGGGCGTCCGCGCCGACGCTGCGGCCCTTGGCGAAGTTGAACGGCACGGTCGCCAGCGGCGCGGCGAACTGGCCCTCGTCTAGCAGGTTCTTCGCCGTTTTCCGGTAGGCGTCGACCGTGATGTTGACCCGCGGACTGACCGCCCAGTCGAAGGCTGCATCGATCTGGTCGGATTCCTCCGGCAGGGGCGGGTCGTTGCGGAGACTGAAGCTCGTCGCGGTCGTGTTGAAGAAAGTGGAGACAGACCGGCGACTGACCCGCTGCATCGGCGGCGGGTTGAAGCCATGTGAAAACCCTGCGCGCACCCGGAAGGTGGGGTCCAGGGACAGGGTCAATCCGACCCGTGGGCTGATGGCGCGGGTGTGGGTGTCCCGGATCGCCACGTCGTAGCGGACGCCCAGATCGAGGGCCGCCCAGTCCGCAATCTTCCAGTTGTCGGACAGGTAGCCGCCCATTGTATGGCCGGACACGTGCAGATAGTCGCTGATGAAGGCGGGCTTGTTGTTGATCACCCGGCCGTTCGCGTCGAGCCGCAGGACGAGCGACCGTGTCGCCGACTGGCTCGACTCGGTCTTCAGGGCGATTCCGGCGCCGAGGCTGTGGCTCTGGCTCAGCCGCCACACCGCATCGCTCTGCAGCCCTACAGCGATGTCGATGCGGCTGTCGATCTGGCCAAGGCCTGAATAGAGGAGATCACCCAGCAGATCCGGCCGGAACGTTGTTCTTGCGCCCCGATAATAGAGGCTCGTCTGCAGATCGAGGCGGCCCGCGGAGTAGAGCCAGGACACGTCGGCGAAATTCAGATCCTCAACCTGACTGTTTTGCAGGCGCTCGCTCGGATAGGCGGTGGTGTCATAGGCCTGCAGGCCAAGGCCGGGTTGGCCGCCAGCGGCGGTGGGAGCCTGTTTCGTGGCCTTGGTCACGCCCGCCATGAACGCGACCCGGGTGTTGGCGTCGAAAGTCCAGTTGACGTAGCTGAAGACGCGCGCGCTTGAGCTACGGTCATGAACAGGGCGGTCGGCGGGGGTTGGTCCGTCGACGCCGCGCTGGTCAACCGATCCGTCGGCGGTCAGGAAATAGTCCGTGCCATCGACCACCCCGGAGGCTTCGCCGCCTACGCGAAAGGCGCCTTCTCCCCCGCCATAGATCTCGACGTCGCCGCCCGGTTCGTACGGCGGCTGGCGGGGGGTGATCAGCAGGACGGATGAGCCGTTCGGTCCGAACCGCGCGGGCAGCGCGCCGGTCACCAGATCGACGGATTCGGCGAAACGGCTGGTGACGAGGTCCGCCAGCCCCGCGGCGCCGTCAGGCAGCGCCACATCGGCGATGCGCACCTCGACCGAGTCTCGCTGTCCCCGCAACGAAAGACCGCCCACTGTGCGCACCTGCAGGCCCCGGAATGCTGTCAGAGCGCCAGACAGGGGGCCTGACGGACCGCCGACCCCATTGACGAGACGCTCCCGGTCGATACGCGCCACGGTGGCCGAGCCGGTGGACTGCAGCCTCTGGACAGCGTCCTCCAGGCGGCGGCTCGCAATGACCACTGGCGCAATGTCGGCGGCGTCGTCCGCATGGGCTGGATTTGCGACAAACAGGATTGCAGCGCCAAGGACGCCCAGTTGCGGCGCGGGCGACGTCCGGAAACGGGCCGTCGACATGACGAAGCGTCCTTTCCGCCGGCGAATGCAGGCCGACGGGGCGGACCATCTGCGGCGGCGGTGACTACGTCAATAGCTGAGGGCGCCTCTCTCCTGGCCCGCCCGCCCGTTCTGGCGCGCACGGACGAAGCCCGCTAGGGTCAACTGCGCGCGACGTGTTTCCCGCCCGCCCCCTATGGAGACCTTCCTAAGTGTCGAACGCTGCCAACGCTTCTCCGTCATCGGGTCTCGAAATCTGGCGCGGCGGCGTCAATGCCTGGGAATGCGACGAGATGGGGCATATGAATGTGCGCTTTTACGCGGCGCGCATGTTGGAGGGCCTGGCGGGGCTGGCGGCGCATCTGGGCATGCCCGACGCCTTCACGCCACACACCGAATCGACCCTGATCGTCGCCTCGCACCATTTCCGCTTTTTGAAGGAGGCCAAGGCCGGGGCGCCGCTGCATATGACCGGCGGCGTGGTGCGCTGGGACCCGCAGGGCGCGGGCATACTGCAGGTCCTCTGGCACAGCCGCACCGGCGAGCCGGCGGCGACCGTGCTTACGGACCTGCTCCACGTCCGGCCGCGGGACGGGCGGCCCTTCCCCTGGCCCAGCCGTGCGAAGGCCGCCGCGGAAAGCCTGTCCGTGGAGGTTCCCCCCTTCGCTGCGCCCCGCAGCGTGAGCGCTGGCGGTCGCGCTCCGGTTGACGCTCTGACGCCGCAGGCGCTGGCCCGCCTGACGCCCATCGGCGCCGGCGTTATCATGCCCGATCAGGTGGACGTGTTCGGTCGCATGCGGGCGGAGCAGTTCATCGGCCGCGTGTCTGACGGCGTGCCCGCCCTGCTGGCGGGGGTGCGGGAGCGGGTGGCGGAGGCCTCGCCCGAGGAGGGGCCGCGCCGG
>CAIUZX010000128.1 GCA_903903715.1 uncultured Caulobacterales bacterium | reverse complement strand
TGATCTCCTGCCGCACGGCGTCGAGGTCGCCGGACGAGGTCTCGATAACCCCAAGTCCGCCCGCTTCACATACGGCGGAGGCGAGTTGTGACCGAGCGATCCAGCCCATCGGCGCCTGGATGATCGGGTACTGCACGCCCAAGAGGTCGGTGATGCGGTTGCGGATGGCCATGGTGTCCTCGCCCAAGTTGTTTTTTGTTGAAGTGTCATTTTTTGTTGAGACGCAGCTCAAGCGCCCTTCCGACAGAATGCGCAGCCATCGCGGCCGCGTCCACGGAATTTCGCGCGTCTGAACCCGAGCAGCCCGTCTGATTCGCCGATCCGGTCTTGTCCTCAAAGGCGCTTGACTCTGCCCCAGCCTGAGTCGTTATAGAGAACAAAATAAGAACAAATGGAGATGGGCATGACGGGTGCGGACCCTAAGGTGGAGGCTGTCGACGATCTGAGGCGACAGATCGCTCGCCTTGAACGGGCGTCTCCTCTGGGGGCGAAGGCCGGGACGGAACGGCGGGGCGTTCGCCTTGGCTACTCGGAGATCGAGGCGCGGTTTGAAGGCGGGCGCCTGCCGTTCGGCGTGCACGAGGCGGCGGCGCGGTCGGCGGCGGAGGCGCCTCAGGCGTTCGGCTTTGGTCTGATGCTGATGGCGACGGTGCTGCGACAGGATCCGCGCGGCGTGGGGCTCATCATTCAGACCGCCATGACGGCGGGGGAGAGCGGGGTGATCTACGGGCCTGGGCTTTCCGCCCTGGGGCTGGAGCCTGCGCGGGTGGCGCTAGTGCGCGTGCGCAACGAGGTCGACGCCTTTCGGGTGATCGACGACGCCCTGCGCTCCGGCGCGCTGACGGCCCTGGTGGCTGAGCTTTGGTCCGGGGAGGGGGTGGATCTGTCCCTGACCCGCCGGTTCAACCTGTCGGCCGAGGCGCACGGTGTGCTCGCGGTCCTTGCGATGCGCGAGCCTGCGCCGCAGAGCGCCGTGCTGACGCGCTGGCAGGTGGGAGCGGCGGTCAGTTCGGCGGAGATCGCCCGAGCGACGGGACAGGCGGCGCAGCGGGGGCGACGGCCGCGGCTTGGGCGTCCGGCGCTGCAGCTCTCCTTGACGCGGAACCGGCGGGGCGCGGCGCGTGGTCCGCGTTTGGGCGAATGGTGTGTGGAGTGGGACGGTGAGACCTGTAGTTTCCGCGCCTCCGAGGCGCTTTCTGCACCTGTGGCTGGACAGGTTGCCGACCGATCGGATGCGGCGGTCGCATGAGGCTGGGGTGCAGGACCTGTCCGGTCCCCTGGCGCTGGTGGCGAAGAGCGGTGCGGCGCTTCGGCTGACGGCGGTCGATGCGGCGGCGGAGGCTCTTGGCGCTCATCCTGGCCTGTCCCTGGCCGATGTCCGGGCTCGGGCGCCGGACGTTCGGGTGATGCCGGCCGATCCGGCGGCGGATGCGGCGTGCCTTGAAGGTCTGGCCGAGGCCTGCCGCCGGTACAGCCCCGCGCTGGCGGTCGATCCGCCGGACGGGATCGTGCTCGACATGACCGGCGGCGCGCACCTGTTCGGCGGGGACGCAGCCTTGATGGCGGATCTGCGTCGACGGGTGACGGCGGCGGGGTTCAGTCTGCGGATCGCCATCGCCGATACGCCGGGGCTCGCCTGGGCCTTCGCCCGCAGCAGTCCTGAGGACGTGTCCATTCCCCTAGGCGAGGGTGCGGCGCAGCTGGCGGATTTGAGCGTCGCTGCACTGCGACCGCCGCCGGATCAGGTCCGCTTCCTGCAGAGGCTGGGCCTTCGGCGGATCGGCCAGATCGTCGACGCGCCGCGGTCGGCGTTGGCCCGGCGGCTGGGAACGGCGTTTCTCGACCGTCTGGACGAGGCGCTGGGCCGCCGCGCCTCGCCCCTTGCGCCGAAGCTTGAGGTCCTGCCCCACAGGGCGGAACGGCGCCTGCTCGAGCCCATTGCGGCCGAGGCTCTCGTTCAGCGCGTCATCCTCGACCTCGCCACCGATCTTGCGCCCCGACTGGAGGGGGAGGGGAAGGGCGCGCGGCGGTTCCGGCTGGAGCTGTTCCGGCTGGATGGGGCGATCAAGTGGCTGGAGGTGGGGGCGAGCCGTCCCCTGCGCGACCCCGCCGCGGTGGCGGACCTGTTCCGCGCGCGGCTCGACGGTCTCAATGACGGGCTGGAGGCGGAGTATGGGTTCGATCAGCTTCGCCTGACCGCGCTTGTCCTCGAGCCTCTGATCCCGCTGACGGCGGACTTCGTCACGGGCCTCGCGGGGCGGGACGCGCCGGCGGACGGTTTCGCCGCCCTGTCGGATCGTCTCTCCGCACGGTTCGGCGGAGAGGCGGTGCGAAGGTTCGTTCTGCGCGCCACCTATCGTCGGCCGGAGGAGGCCGCGATCACCGAGGCGCTCGTTCGGCGGGCGTCCACGCCATCCAAGGGGACCTCGACGCCGCCGGCCCAGGTCGAGGGGGCGCCGCTGCGACCCTTGCGCCTGTTCGCACCGCCCCAGCCGATCGAGGTGCTGGCGGACATCCCGGAGGGGCCGCCTGCGCGGTTTCGCTGGCGACGGCTCGCGCGCCGCATTGTCTGCGCCGAGGGGCCAGAGCGGATCGCGCCGGAGTGGTGGCGGACGGACGCTGACGACACGGTGCGCGACTATTATCGGCTGGAAGACGAAAATGGCTGCCGGTACTGGGTGTTCCGTCAGGGTCTTTACGGCGATGCGTCTCCGCCGCGGTGGTATCTGCAAGGGCTCTTCGCATGAGCCGTGCCGCCTATGCCGAACTGGCCGTCATGACCGCCTATTCCTTCCTGCGGGGCGCCTCGCTCGCTCAGGAGCTGGTTGAGACGGCGCGGGATCTGGGGCTTTCCGCCCTGGCGGTGACCGACCTCAACACCCTGGCGGGGGTGGTCCGGGCGCATGTGGCCGCCAAGGCCTGCGGCCTGCCTCTGGTCATCGGCGCGCGTCTCGCCTTCGAGGATGGGTTTCCCGATGTTCTGGCCTATGTCCCCGACCGCGCCGCCTATGGCCGGCTGTCGCGGCTGATCAGCCGGGGCGCGACGCATGACGGGGCGGTGAAGGGCGAGTGCCGCCTGACCTTCGCAGACTTGGCGGAGTTCGCCGACGGACTTTTACTTGCTCTTGTCGCACCTGCAGAGCTGACGGCGGACCTGGAACTTTCCTTGCGCCGGCTGGCGGCGCTCGCGCCGCAGCGGACCTGGCTTGCGGCCTCGCAAGGCTATGGCGCGGCGGACGCGCGACGGCTGGACCGTCTGGCGGCGCTTGCCGAGGCCGCCTCGGTCCCGCTGCTGGCGGTGAACGATGTCGTCTATCATGACGAGCGCCGCCGCCCGCTGCAAGACGTGATGACCTGCATCCGCACGCACACGACGCTGATGGAGGCGGGGCCGCGCCTCTTGGCCAATGGCGAGCGACGCCTGAAGTCTCCCGCCGAGATGGCTGCCCTGTTCCGCGACCATCCGCAGGCGGTGCGGGAGACGGTGCGGCTGGCGGGGCTCTGCCGCTTTCGTCTGGACGAGCTCAAGTATGAGTATCCGAACGAGCCGACGCCTCCGGGAACGACGCCCCAGGCGCACCTTGAGGCGTTGAGCTGGGAAGGCGCCAGATGGCGCTATCCGGCTGGAATTCCTGACAAAGTGTCTGAGGCTCTCAGGTCCGAATTCAAGCTGATCGCGGAGAAGGACTATGCGCCGTACTTCCTGACGGTCCACGATGTGGTCAAGTTCGCGCGGTCGCAGGGCATATTGTGCCAGGGGCGGGGCTCGGCGGCGAACAGCGCGGTCTGTTTTTGCCTCGGCGTCACGGCGGTGGACCCGACCGAGCACAATCTCCTGTTCGCCCGCTTCATCTCTAGCGAACGGGATGAGCCCCCCGATATCGACGTGGATTTCGAGCACGAGCGGCGCGAGGAGGTGATCCAGCACATCTACGAACGCTATGGCCGCCACCGCGCCGCCATCTGCGCCACCGTCATCCACTACCGGCCGCGGAGCGCCATCCGCGAGGTCGGCAAGGCCCTGGGCCTGACCGAGGACGTGACCGCGGCGCTCGCCGGCACGGTCTGGGGAAGCTGGGGCGACTCCATGCCCGAAACCCAGGTGCGCGAGGCCGGCCTCGACCCCGAGAACCCGACCATCCGGCTGGCGGTCGAACTGGCCAATGAGCTGATCGGCTTTCCCCGCCACCTGTCCCAGCACGTCGGCGGCTTCATCCTGACCCAGCGGCGCCTGGACGAGACCGTGCCCATCGCCAACGGGGCCATGAAGGACCGCACCTTCATCGAGTGGGACAAGGACGACATCGACACCCTGGGCATCATGAAGGTCGATGTGCTGGCCCTTGGGATGCTGACCTGCATCAAGCGCGCCTTCGCCCTGTTGAAAGAGCACGGCGTCGCCGACCTGACGGACATGGCCGACATCGGCGACGGGGACGCGGACCCGGCCGTCTACGACATGCTGTGCCGGGGCGATTCCATCGGCGTGTTCCAGGTGGAGAGCCGCGCCCAGATCAACATGCTGCCGCGCCTGAAGCCCCGCACCCTCTACGACCTGACGGTCGAGGTCGCGATCGTGCGTCCCGGTCCGATCCAGGGCGACATGGTGCACCCCTATCTGAAACGCCGGGCCAAGCCCGATGAGCCGTTCGATTATCCCGCGCCATTGCCTGAATTCGGCGATCCGAACGAACTGCGCCGCGTGCTCGACAAGACCCACGGGGTGCCTCTGTTCCAGGAACAGGCGATGCAGATCGCCATCACC
>CAIUZX010000127.1 GCA_903903715.1 uncultured Caulobacterales bacterium | reverse complement strand
GGCAGGGTCCAGGCGACGTCGCAGCGGAAGCCGTCGATGTCCGCGGTCTTCACCCAGTAGCTCATCGCGTCGATCATGGCCGCGCGGACTTCAGCCTTTGAATAGTCGAGCCCGATCACATCAGCCCAGGTCTCTTCGTGATGATCGCTGAGGTCGGTGTAGTGATAACCTTCCAGCTCGCCGCGACTGTTGCGCTTGTACCAATCCGGGTGCGCCCCCACCCAGACATTGTCCCAGCCGGTGTGGTTCGCAACCCAGTCAATGATGACCTTGAAGCCAAGTCGATGGGCTTCTTTGACCAGATGCTGAAAGTCGGCGAGATCGCCGTATTCCGGATTGATCGCGCGGTAGTCGCTGATGGCGTAATAGCTGCCCAGCGCGCCCTTGCGCTCCTTCTTGCTGATCGGATTGATCGGCATGATCCAGAGGATATCGACGCCCATACGCCGCAAGCGCGGAAGGTGGGGCTCAAGGGCTCGGAACGTCCCCTCGGGCGTGTATTGCCGGACATTGACTTCATAGATGTTTGCAGGGCGCGACCAGGCCGGATGGCTGACCCGACTGACGCCATCCGTCAACGGCAAGGCGTCAGCGACGGCGAAGCCCGCAGACGCACAAACGATTGGAATCGCGCATGCCGCCAACGTCCAGTGCCGCGTAATCCGCATGTCCGACTCCCAACCCTTGGCCGCGTGATCTGGGCCGGGTCGCGCGACAGTCTATCCGGTCAAGCCGATGCCGCTCAACTCTGTCCGTTCACATTCTGTGGGTGTCGTGGCGTGGTCCATTGACCCCTCGGACTCCGCCGATCGGCGTGTAACCAGATCCATAGCGTCAGCGTATGTTCGTGAGGAGCTAGTATAGCGCGCCGCCATTTGGGGTCAGAAATGGAAATGCAACACGCGAGGTATTTTGTCAGTCTCGCGAACCATTTGAATTTTACCAAAGCCTCTGAACATTGCGACGTCAGCCAGCCGTCCTTGACGCGCGCTATTCAATCTTTGGAAGCTGAGCTCGGCGGACCCCTGTTTCGCCGAGAGCGGGCCAATACGCATCTGACAGAACTGGGCCAACTAATCCGTCCCTATCTGACGGCCGTCGTGGAAAACGCCACCGCCGCCAGGGCGGAAGCCTGCGCCTACGCCCAGTTCGGCAAGGTCACCCTCAAGATCGGCGTGGTGAGATCGGTCGCGCCAAACGCGCTTTCTCGCTTTCTAGCGACATTTCACGAGGAACATCCGGACGTGAAATTCGTTGTGAAGGTCTTCGAGGCGGACGCTTTGCTGGAGGACTTGAAGGCCGGAAAGATCGACCTCGCGGTGATTGGCGAGCCTTACAAAACGCATTCCAAATTTCATGTCATGAAGCTCTATTCCGAGCGCTACAATATCGTCCTGAGCAAGACGCATCCGCTGGCGACGCGCGACGTCGTCACCAACGATGAGCTCATGACACATGATTTCGTCAGTCGAGAGCATTGCTTTTACTCAAGGCTTTTTGAGATGGAGATATTCCCGTCCCCAACGCAGACGCACTCTGTCTTGCGCACGGACCGCGACGATTGGGCGCTTGAAGCTATTTCTGCCGGTTTGGGTTTCGGCGTGATGGCGGAGACTCAGGCGCGTCGCGCCCACCTTGCATCCAAGCCACTGGAAGATGAGCGATTTGTGAGTTCAATCGACGCGATCACTGTGCGGGGTCGCCAGCATTCGCCCGCCTTCGGCGCCTTCATCAGAGACGCCCGAAAATTCAACTGGTCCTGAAACGCCTCACCTTTTTTGATCCTCACCGCCTTTCAGCGTTGATCGTAGCGTTTTGGATCAATGACGGCTTCTCAGTCACGCGTCATGATGTGGCTGCGTGAACAGAGGAGCGCCTCGAGATGGCGGAGCGTCAACCGGCGTTGAAGTCTGACACGGCGGGCCTGTTACACGAGTTGGCCGCCATTGCTTCCCTCGACGCTGAGCGCGCGTGCGGATTGCTGTCCGTCACTCAGGACGGCCTATCCAGCGCCGAGGTGGACGAACGGGTCAAGACCTTCGGTCGAAACGAGATCGCCCGGGAAAAGCCGCCCTCCGTGCTGGTCGAGCTTTGGCTGAAGGTCAAGACACCCCTCAACGGCATGCTGCTGGTGCTGGCGCTCGTGTCCTGGCGTCTCGCAGATGACGTCCGCTCTGCCGTGGTGATCGCCGCCATGGTGGTGCTGAGCGTGGGCTTGAGTTTCCTCCAGGAGCACCGCTCCAACCGCGCGGCGGCGGCCCTGGCGGACATGGTGCGCATTCATGCGACGGCGCGGCGCCCGGAGGACAAGGGCGCGGCCGCTGACGGCTTCTCCGAGGTCCCGCTCGATGCGCTCGTTCCCGGCGACATTGTGCGTCTGTCGGCCGGCGACATGATCCCCGCCGACATTCGCTTGCTGACGGCTAAGGATCTGTTCGTCAACCAGTCCGCCCTGACGGGCGAGTCCCTGCCCCAGGAAAAATCGAACGAACCCGACGCCGGCGCCGCCAAGGAGGCGTTCGCGCTGAACAACATCTGCTTCATGGGCTCCAACGTCACCAGCGGGTTCGCCACGGCGCTTGTCGTGCGCACCGGCGGCGCGACAGCCTTCGGCCAGCTCGCAGGCGGCATGACCGGCAGGCGGGAGGACACGAGTTTCGACAAGGGGGTCGCCGGGTTCGCAGGCCTGATGATCCGCTTCATTCTGGTGATGGCCCCGCTGGTCTTCCTGATCAACGGCCTGACCAAGCACAACTGGCTTGAGGCGCTGCTGTTCGCCGTCGCCGTCGCCGTCGGCCTCACCCCGGAAATGCTGCCCATGATCGTCACGGTGAACCTCGCCCGCGGCGCGATCGTGATGGCGAAGAAGCGGGTGATCGTAAAGCGGCTCAACGCGATCCAGAACTTCGGCGCGATGGACGTC
>CAIUZX010000126.1 GCA_903903715.1 uncultured Caulobacterales bacterium | reverse complement strand
GGCGTTGAAGGTCAGCTTGTCTGCGGTGATTATTGCGGCCGTTGTCGCTGCGACAGTCGCGTCGGTCCGCAGGTCGATGACGCCGTTCGCGCCTGACGCCGAGGTGGCGATGAGCTTGCCGTTCAGATTGACGCCCATGTGCGTCAGCGACGCCGTGGCGATCAGGATATTGGCCGCGTTCACATCCCCGTTAATATTGATTGCATAAGATGATCCGGCCTGCGCCGCTGTTAACTTGGACGGTGTGTCGATCTGGAAGCTTAGAAGATCAAGGTCTCCGGCGCCGAAGGTCTTGAGCGTGAGACCGAAGGCGTTGGCGACGCCCAGCAAGACTGAGCCATAATTGCTCTTAAGTCGGGCGGGTTGATTCCACCCCCCTCCGGCGGTGGAGATCTGAGACCCCACCAAAGCCAGCATGCCGTCGGTGGTGATCGACGCCGTAGTCCAGGAGTCGATGGGGAGAGTGACTGTACCCGCGCCGTTGTTGAACTTCAGGGGCGTCGCGTTGGACCCTATGAAAGTCCCCGCCAGAAAGGCGTCGTCTGAGGCGAAATTGGCTGCCGCAGCGAGGACGCCGCCCGCGCGTATCTGCGCGCCTCCGATTTTTGAGTTCGTATAACTCCTTCCGTCCGAGCCGAACGACAAACCGTTAGGGTCTAGAAACCAGATATTGCCGCCTATGACTCCGGACGATGATGAGCCAACATACCCATTGATGACGCCGGAGATGTTGACTGGCCCTCCGCTGAATCGATTAACGACGATGTCACTTCGATTATGGAAGATGAAATTCAGTTGTTGGTAGCTGTTGATGAATGTATTTGAATTAAGGGTCCAGTCTAGGATCGTGCGCGGCGCATTCAGTGTGATCTCTTCAGAAGAGGTGACAAAGGTGAGGCTGCCGACCTTGATGGAACTTTTGCTGATCTGATTAAAGTCAGGGGCGCCGCCATTCGGGCTGGGTTTCGCCGTGTAGTTTCCGCTGGCTGGGGTTGGCGGGATGACCAGGGATGGCGCAGTCGCCGCCCCCGCGCCCTGCGCCGTCAAGGCGAGGCTGAGCGCACAGACGGCGGCGCCGCCGAGCAGTCTCGTCTTGAGCAGTTGGGGCGCAGGTCGGGGGTTGGCGGCGTTCGGCATGGGGTCAGAATCCAATGGCGATCAGGCGGACAAGCCAGCGGCTGCGCGGGGTCGGGCCGGCTTTGCTGAGGGAAGCGAGGGGTTTGGCGTAGGTGATGTCGGCGCGCAGGCGCGGGCCGAACTGGACGCTGACCCCCGCGCCCGCAGATTTCAGGCTGGCGTCCGACGACCGACCGCCGCGCGCGCCCAGCCGCTGCACATAGGCGTTGTCAAAAAAGACTAATCCCTCGACCGTCCAGTCGCGGGTCAGGTTGCGGGCCAGATCGGGGTTCAGAATGGGGTTCAGGGGGCGCAAGGCCGGGACGAACTGGGCGATGCGGACGGGCCCGAAATGCACCTCGCCCGAGCCCATCACGCCGCTGTCGCCGCTGATCGCCGAGGGGTCATAGCCCCGCCCGACGCTTAACGCCCCCGCTGACAGGCTTTCATAGCTCATCACCGGATCGCCGGACTGCTGCGCGCTCAAGGACAGGAGGCTGCGTATCCCCGGTGCGCCATTGGGGGGCGTCCAGAAGAGGTTGAGCTGTGCGGCCTCGCGGAAGTCCAGCGCATCCGGCGCGCCGCCATAGCGGGAGCTGAGCGGATTGGTCCGCGAACTGGCGCCAAGGCCGAGCAGCCCCTGCCGCGCCTGAGCGTTCAGGTTGAGCGACCCCGCCGGGATCAGGCCCGTCGCCGCCCAGTCCTGACGCGCGTCCGCCGCGACATAGGCGATTCGCAGGTGGTCATTGGAAAACACGTCGGTCTTGAAGAGGTTGGTGTGCTGGTCGACCCACTCCATCCCCGTGGTCAGGACGACGTCCCGCAGCCGCGTGCGGATGACGGGATAGCTGACCGAGGCCGAGGCGACGAAGCTGTCCGACACGATCGCGAGAGGAGAGATCGCGCCGCCCGGACGACTTCGCCCCCACGACGCGGCGCCGCGGACGACCCACCCGCCGGGGAGCGGCCGCGCCTCGCCCAGCCATTGCACGACCTGCTGGCGGTGTGTGGCGGGGGTGTCCTGGATCACGAGCGCGTTCTGCTCCCCAAATGGGGTGAAGCTGTTGAGGTCGAACCGACCCATCACGGTTTCTCGTCCCGTGGCGGGTGAGGCGAGG
>CAIUZX010000125.1 GCA_903903715.1 uncultured Caulobacterales bacterium | reverse complement strand
TGAAGGACGAATCCGGCGCCACGGCCATTGAATACGGCCTGATCGCAGCCCTCATCGCCGTTGTGATCATCGGCGCCGTGACCTCGGTCGGCACCAAGCTCAGCGCTCAGATGAGCAACATCGCCGGCAAGATCTCCTAATCCGGACGGCGGGCTTCCCGCCGCAAGTCCGGCGCGTTCAGTCGCAGAAACAGGCGACCAACACACCGGACGGATAAAGACTGCAAACGCCGCCTCGAGACGATCGGGGCGGCGTTTTTCTTGTCTAAAGCACCTGTCGACCGCTCACACCGGTCGAGGCATAAGACGCTCGATCGCCGCCAGCCAGGCCTCAAAGGCGTCGCGGCCGGCGGTTGTGATCTGAACGCGCGTCAGGGGCTTGCGGCCAACAAACGACTTCGTGACCTCGACATAGCCGGCAAGTTCGAGCTTGCGCAGGTGAACCGACAGATTGCCGTCCGTTGTTTGCAGCCGGACGCGAAGCTCACCGAATTCGGCGGAGCCCGCCGTTACGAGATAGGCGAGGACGCCCAGCCTGACACGGCCATGCACCACTTCGTCGATCGCCTCGATGTCGAAACTTTCCATGACGCAGGGGCCCGCTAGATCGTGTGCGCAGGTTCGCCGCGCAGCAGGACGGCTCCTGGAACCGCCGCCAGAAGGATCAATGCCGCTGCGTAGGCAAGATATTGCTCTGCATCACCGGCGAGGGCGCCCATGATCACGGTCGCAACGAAACAGCCAATCGCCACAAGACCGATCCATATCTTCCTCGACATGGTCGCTGCGACCGCCCAGCCGATCCCGTAGACGGCCATGATGTAGGGCGCGAAGAACAGCCCCGGAGCGAAACTGTGGTGTCGCCAACCCATGGCGGCTAAAGACAGACCCATAGCGAAGATTGACCAGCCGACCGCCTGCCAGGCGCCGCCCACGGCCCGATTGCTTGGGGCCATGGCGCCCGGCTGCCGGATCACGCGGCCGCGCGTGAAGAAAAGACCGACGAAAAAGACCCCCATAGCGATGAGCCACACAAGACTGCGCCAGGACGGATCCGCCGTTATACGATCCGTCTGGAGGAGGTAGGCCGCAATGCTGGCGCTGCCAAAGGCGACGCCGGCGAACACCAGCGTCAATCCTCCCAGGAGCGGCGCGTCGCGCCCGTCCTTGGCGAGGGCCTTCAGATACTCAAGGTCGTGCTGCAAGGTCTGGTTTTGGTCGGACATCTGTCGTCCCTTCGCTTCGTTGAACGGCGTCGACACAAATCTAGCAAATAACTTTGTTTTGTAAAGTTGTTTGTTATTGCCGAATTTGGCGCTGCGCCCGTCCAGGCGTAAGCTCGCGTTCAGTGCAGGTCCGGAGGTTCGCACATGCTGCTCAGGCCACTCAACACGCGTCTCCTCGTTGTCGCAGGCCTGGTCGCCTGCATGCTGTCCGCCGGGGCGCGAGCCGCCCGCGCCGACGGCTTCGTCATCACCAGCGGCGGGCGGGCGCAGGACTGCTATCTGGCGGCCAAGGCGGGCGCCGCCACGCCGCGCAACGTCACCCTCTGCACGGAGGCGCTGGACCAGGACCTGCTCGACCGCCGCGACCGGGCGGGCACGAACATTAATCGCGGCACCTTGCAGCTGAAGCTGAAGGCGTACGCTGAGGCGCTGACTGATTTCGACGCCGCCATCGCCCTCGCTCCGGAACTGGGAGAGGCGCACCTCAACCGCGCCGCCGCCCTGATCGGACTTCGTCGGTACCCCGAGGCCGTCGCGAGCGCCACACGCTCCATCGAGCTCAAGACCTCGGAGCCGGAAAAGGCCTACTTCAACCGGGCCACGGCGCGGGAGCTGACCGACGACGTAAAGGGCGCCTATGACGATTACCGGACCGCCTCGGAGATCGCGCCGACCTGGGAGGCCCCGAAAGCGGAGCTGAAGCGGTTCAAGGTCACGCCCAGATAGATCAGAAGAGCGAGCCCTGGTCCGGCGGAGCCTTGCCAGGCGCAGGTTTGCGCACAGGCGCGGCTGCGGGCGGCGGCGGCGGGCCATCCCCGGTGACTTGCGCCTCGCGCGAACCATCTGCGAACACCATCCTCACATGGTCCCCCGCCGCGAGCTGACCGGCGGAACGGATCAGCGCCCCGTCCGCAGCATGGACGCGGGCGAAGCCGAGGCTGAGCGGCCGGTTCGGGTCGACGGAGCGGCGAAGTTGTTCCAGCCGCGCGAGACCTTGCGCCTCCGTCTCGATCCGGCGGGTCAGGGCGTCTGTCATTCGGGTGAGACGCGCCGGCAGATCGCCCCGCTCGGTCGCCAGACGCAGCCGGCGATCCGCAGCGCCCGTAAGCCGCGTTCCCATCTCCCGCACCCGCTGCCCGTTCAAGGCCAGGGGCCGAGTGAGGATGGGCGGCGACAGGCGGGCTGAGGCGGCAGTCAGGCGCTGCATGTGCGCGGCGACATTGCGCGACAGGCCCGCTCCCAGTCGGGTCGAGACGTGGTCGAAGCGCTGGCCTGCGAACTCCACAATGTCGGTCAGCCTCGGCAGGGCCGCAGCCTGCGCCGACAGGCGCGCGCGCCGACCCTCGATCACCGCCCCCGCCGCGCGGTCCAGCCGTCCGGCGAGGGTTGAGGTCAAGCCTTTGAGTTCCGACAGCACCGGCGTCGCCAGTTCGGCCGCGGCGGTGGGCGTGGGCGCGCGGCGGGCGGCGGCGAAGTCGATCAGGGTGGTGTCGGTCTCGTGGCCGACGGCGGAAATCAGCGGGATACGGCTAGCGGCGGCGGTGCGGGTCAGCGTCTCGTCATTGAAGGGCCAGAGGTCCTCCACCGATCCGCCGCCCCGCGCGACGATCAGCACGTCGGGCCTCGGCACAGGGCCGTCTGCACTCAGCGCATTGAATCCCCGGATGGCGGCGGCGACCTGGGCGGCGGCCTGGTCTCCCTGCACCACCACCGGCCAGAC
>CAIUZX010000124.1 GCA_903903715.1 uncultured Caulobacterales bacterium | reverse complement strand
GGTCTGTTGCTCAAGGACCTCTCCATCGCCGCCAAGTTCAACTCCGACGAGGTCGTCGTGCGGCAGATGCAGGGGACAGACGACCACGGCGGCGTCGTCAGTGGCGACGGCCGGGTCAGCCTGTCGGCGGACGGCGCCTCGACCCTCAAGCTCGTCCTCTCGAAGTTCCGGCTGTTCGATAACGAAATCGGCAAGGCCCAGGCCTCCGGCGCCCTGACCGTGACACGGGATGGGGAGGGGCACGCCAAGCTCGCCGGCGCCCTGACCGTCGACCGCGCCGACATCGCCGCCAATCCGCCCACCGCGACGGGCGTGACCCCGCTCGCTGTCCGCGAACTGCACCGCGAGGCCAAGGACGGGGAGGACGCGCCTCAGCCCCGCACCTCGCCGATCCAGGTGGCGTTCGATGTGACCATCAAGGCGGCGCGGGGCATCTTCGTCCGCGGCAAGGGGCTCGACGCCGAGCTGTCGCTGGACAGCCACGTCTCCGGGGACAGCCTCAAGCCCGACCTGACCGGCGTCGCCCGGCTGATCCGCGGCAGCTATGACTTCTCTGGCAAGCGTTTCGACTTCGACGAGCTGGGCGCCGTTCGTCTTGGCCCCACCGCCGAAACCATCCGCCTCGACCTCACCGCCCAGCGCGAAGACCCCAGCCTCACCGCCCAGATCCGGGTCAGCGGCACGGCGGCCAAGCCGCAGATCACCCTGACCTCCACCCCCGTCCTGCCGCAGGATGAGGTGCTGTCCCGCGTGCTGTTCGGCGTTGCGGCCTCGCAGCTTTCGCCCTTCCAGGCGGCCCAGCTCGCCTCGGCCCTGACCTCGCTGGCGACAGGCGGGGGCTTTGACATCATCGGGGGCCTGCGCCAGTTCGCGCGCCTCGACCGCCTGTCGCTGGGGGTTGATCAGTCGACGGTCAATCTGCCCGGCGTGAAGCAGGCGACCACCATTTCCGGCGGCAAGTATCTGACCGACAACGTCTATGTCGAGCTGACCGGGGGCGGGCGCACCGGTCCGTCTGCGCAGGTCGAGCTCCGCGTGCGCCGCAACCTCTCCGTCATCTCCCAGGTCGGCGCCCAGGGCGACGCGCGCCTGTCCGTGCGGTTTAGGCAGAACTTCTAGACAGGCTCTGCGCCGAGGATCCTTGTGATCCCGAGGCGCACCCGTCGGGCGGGTTCGGTCCAGGCGTACGGGCTCATCGTCACATGAATGTGCGCCACGCCGTGCAGCAGACAGATGATGAGATCAAAGACCTCGGCGCCTTGTTCCTCCGCGGCGCCTGAGACGAGGGCGGCGGCGAAGATCTCCCGCATCGGCTGGAACTGGCTGGCGAACGGTTCGCCGACCATGAAGTTGCCGACCTCGGCCGCCAGACGCCGCATCGACACGGCGGCGTAGCCCTCGGACTGGAACAGTCGCTCTGCCGCCTGCGAGACCTCGCGGCTAGCGTGTGGCCGAAACGGATGTCGACCCCGGTGCTGGTCGGCTGCGGCCTGATTTTCGTCGGCGGCTGGTCGAGACTTTCAGGTCATGATCTGTCGCTGGTCTTCGGTCCCAGGCTGATCGGCTCCCTGGCCGCCGAGCTGCTCGGCATACCCGTGCTGGCCCTGTGGGTCTGGCGCACGCGGAACACGCCCTCGGCCGAGATCGCCGACGCGCTCATCGTCTGAGGCGTGACGCCCTAGTGCGTGTGGTGCGGGCGAAGGCGGTACTGGCCGCCTTCGAAGCCGGCGAACATGACCTGGGTCTGGGGGTGGGACACCGGCTCTCCCGTCGTGTCGGGAAGCAGGTTCTGCTCCGACACATAGGCGACATAGGAACCCTGATCGTTTTCCGCGAGCAGGTGGTAGTAGGGTTGATCCTTCCGGGGGCGGATCTCTTCCGGAATCGACTGCCACCACTCCTCGGTGTTGGCGAACTGGGGATCGACGTCGAAGATCACGCCGCGGAACGAGAAGTGCCGATGGCGGACGACCTGACCGATCTGGAATTTGGCGTGCAACATGCTCATAAACTCAACGCTACGCCCAATCATATGACGGTTCGATGAACGACACGAGTCTTTGCCGTTCATCTTGCCGCTTTACGCATTGTCCATATGTGACGTTTCATGTTTCACCCGGACGCTCGGCTTGCTAGTGTGTCGGCAGCAGGAGGCCGGGGCGCGTCGTCGCACGTCGCAGGCTGATCCTGGAGGATTGTCGCCACATGTCGCAGGCGCACCGTTTTGACCTCCCGAGGTCCGCTTCTCCAGCGGTAGGCTCTGTCGCACGCGAAGCGCCCCTCTACGCGGCCATCGACCTTGGCACTAACAACTGCCGGCTGCTGATCGCATCCCCTTTGGGACGCTCCTTTCGTGTGGTGGAATCGTTCTCGCGGATCGTGCGGTTGGGGGAGGGGCTGTCCCGCACGGGGGAGCTGGACCCCGACGCCATGTCCCGCGCCATCGCCGCCCTCAAGATCTGCGCCGACAAGGTGCATCGCCGCAAGCCGCACCGCATCCACGCCGTGGCCACCCAGGCCTGCCGCTCGGCGCGCAACGGGGCCGACTTCGTGGAGAAGGTGGCCGAGGAGACGGGTCTGCGGCTGCAGATCATCTCCCCGCAGGAGGAGGCGCAGCTATCGGTCGCCGGGTGCCTGACTCTGCTCGACCGCACAGAGCAGGTCGCGCTGGTCGTGGACGTCGGCGGCGGCTCGACGGAGCTGTCCTGGCTCGACCTGACCGACCCAAGGCTCGACCAGGCGCACCGGCTGAAGCCCGACCGACTGCCGATCAAGGCTTGGCGCTCGATTCCCGTGGGCGTCGTGACCCTGGCGGAGCGCTTTCCCGAAGGCGCGGCGGGGGACCGTGCGTGGTTCCGCGCCATGGTCGACTTCGTGAAGACCGAGGTCGGCGAGGTGGAGGAGGCGAACGGCCTGCGCGCCGCCTTCCAGTCGGGCCGCGCGCACCTGGTCGGCACGTCCGGCGCCATCACCTCCCTCGCCGGGATGCACCTCAATCTGCCGCGCTATGACCGCAATCAGGTCGACGGCCTGTGGCTGAACCGCTCGGACTGCGAGGCGGCGGCGGAGCGGCTGCTGGTGCAGGACGCGGTGGAGCGGGCGACCCAGCCCTGCATCGGCCCCGACCGCGCCGATCTTGTTCTCGCAGGCGCCGCGATCCTGCAGGCGGTGCAGGAGCTGTGGCCCTGCGAGCGGGTGCGCGTCGCCGACCGGGGCCTGCGCGAAGGCTTGCTGCTGGCCCTGATGCAGGAACGTCAGACCCGCCGTCGCCGCCGTCGCACCGGCGGCCTTCCAGGCGACGCCTCGGACGCCGCATGACCACGGACCCCAAGGATCCGGCAGAGCCCGCCCGCAAGCGCATGGTGCGGGCGCCGACGAGAGGCGACGCCGCCGGCCGCAGCCTGGGCGCACGCCTCAAGACCGCTGACCAGAAGTCGATGTCGAGCCAGCTCTGGCTGAACCGCCAGATCAACGACCCCTATGTCAAAGCCGCCAAGACCATGGGCTACCGGTCCCGCGCGGCCTTCAAGCTGGCCGAGATCGACGACCGCTTCCACCTGATCCGGCCCGGCTGCCGGGTTATCGACCTCGGCTGCGCCCCCGGCGGGTGGGTGCAGGTGGCGCTGGAGCGCGGGGCGGGGACGGTCGTGGGCGTGGACCTCCTGATCACCGAGCCCTTGCCGCCCGCCGTGTTGATCGAGGGCGACTTCACCGCAGACGACATGATCGGCCAGCTTCTCAGCGCGCTGGGCGGGGCGCCGGATATTGTCCTCTCCGACATGGCGCCCAACACCATGGGCCACCGGGAGACCGATCACCTGCGCATCGTCGGGCTGGTCGAGCTCGCCGCCGCCTTCGCCATCGAGGCGCTGCCGCGGGGCGGGGCGTTTGTCACCAAAGCCTTCCAGGGCGGAGAGACGGCGGCGCTGTTGAAGCTGCTGAAGGCCAACTTCACGGACGTGAAGCACTTCAAGCCGAAATCCAGCCGGACGGGGAGCTCGGAGCTCTACCTCGTCGCGCTGGGGCGGAAGTAGGTTCTACAACGCCTTACGCAGGCGAAGGCCTGTGCCGAATTGCGTCGCCTCCACGCCGAAGCCTTCAAAGCCGCAGGCCGTGTAGAAACCCTCCGCGTTCGGATTGCCGACGACATTGAGATAGGGCGCGCGCCAGAGCCTTGAGCGTCGCTCGGCCTCCGCGACCAGCGCCCGGCCGACGCCCTGGCCCCAGTGATCGGGATGGGTGAAGAGGCCGTCGAGCTCGGCCTCGCCATCGGCTCTTCGCAGCAGCACCCCAAGACCCAGCACGACGCCGCCGCGCTCGGCCACGAAGACATAGTCTTCCTGGAACTGCACCTCAGGGATCACGCAGCTGTCCGGGTTGGCCAGCACAGCCGCGCGATCGCTCTCCCACATCAGGGAGGCGGCGAGCTGCAGGGCCTCCAGCGCAGGCTTTTCGTCCAGCCCAGCGGGGCGGATGCGAAGCGCGCTCACCCGACCTGACCGCGATGGCGCAGCTTCGCGTCCGCCAGCACGCAGGCCAGCATGGCCTCGGCCACCGGCACGGCGCGGATGCCGACGCAGGGGTCGTGGCGCCCGGTGGTGCGCACGTCGACGTCGTCGCCCGCCGAATTGACAGACCGGCGGGGGGTGAGGATGGAGCTGGTGGGCTTCAGCGCCATGCGCGCCACGACCGTCTGGCCGGTGGAGATGCCGCCGAGGATCCCGCCCGCATGGTTCGACAGGAACTCGATGTTGCGATTGCCGGAGCTGCGCATCTCGTCGGCGTTGTCTTCCCCGCTCAGCGCCGCCGCCGCAAAGCCGTCGCCGATCTCCACGCCCTTGACCGCGTTGATGCTCATCAGGGCTGCGGCGATCTCGGCGTCGAGCTTGCCGTAAAGCGGCGCGCCCCAGCCGGCGGGCACGCCCTCGGCCACCACCTCGACAATCGCGCCGACGGAGGAGCCGGCCTTGCGCACCGCGTCGAGATCAGCCTCCCACAGGGCCGCCGTCTTAGCATCCGGGCACCAGAAGGGGTTCTCTTCAATGACGCCTGCGTCAAAGCGCGCGCGGTCGATGGCCCGGGCGCCGATCTGCGTCAGATAGCCGGTGATCCGCACGCCATCGCCCAGAACCTTGCGCGCCACGGCCCCCGCCGCGACCCGGGACGCCGTCTCCCGCGCCGAGGAGCGTCCGCCGCCGCGATAGTCGCGCACGCCGTACTTGGCCTGATAGCTCATGTCCGCGTGGCCGGGCCGATAGGACTGGGCGATGGCGCCATAGTCCTTGGAGCGCTGGTCCACATTCTCGATCATCAGGGAGATCGGCGTGCCTGTGGTCACAGGGCCGCCGAAGCGGGCGCGGATGTCGTCATCCTCGAACACGCCCGACAGGATCTTCACCGCGTCCGGCTCCCGCCGCTGGGTGACGAAGCGGCTGCCGCCCGGCTTTCGGCGGTCGAGCCAGTGCTGGATGTCCGCTTCCGTCAGGGTGAGGCCAGGAGGGCAGCCGTCGACGACGCAGCCCAGGGCCGGGCCGTGGCTTTCGCCCCAGGTGGTGACGCGGAACAGGTGGCCGAAGGTGTTGTGCGACATGCAAAGCTTCTAGCGGAGTTTGCAAGCTTCACGCAAACCGCTGGACGAAGCCGCCCTTCGCCCCCACATCTGGCGCGCAAGGAGCCCCCATGACCGACGCCGCCGCCCCCCCGCATCCTGACGAGATCCGCGCCGTGGATCGGGAACTGTTCCCCCACGACGATCCATTCGATCTCTTCGATCACTGGCTGAAGGAAGCCGAAGGCAAGGAGATCAACGATCCCAATGGGATGGCGCTGGCGACGGTGGACGATGAGGGCCTGCCCGACGTGCGCATGGTCCTCCTGAAGGGCCATGATCCGGACGGCTTTGTTTTCTATACCAATTCGCATAGCGCGAAGGGCCGTCAGGTGATCGGCGCGAGGAAGGCGGCGCTTTTGTTCCACTGGAAGTCCCTGCGGCGGCAGGTGCGCATTCGGGGCGTGGTGGCGCAGGTGACGGACGCGGAGTCCGACGCCTATTTCGCCTCCCGCCCGCGGCAGTCGCAGATCGGCGCCTGGGCGTCGGACCAGTCGCAGGAGGCGG
>CAIUZX010000123.1 GCA_903903715.1 uncultured Caulobacterales bacterium | reverse complement strand
CCTGTTGCCGGACGTCTCCACCGGCGTGTTGGCCTGCGGCCTCATCATCGCCGTCACCGCGCTCAACGGCCTTGGCACCAAGGTCAGCGGCCTGTCGCAGAGCATCGGCAGCGCGATCAAGGGCGGGGCGTTCGTCGTGCTGGTCGCGATCCTGTTTCTCGCTCCCCGTGGGGCGGCGCCGCAGGCGGTCGCGAGTGTGACGGACCATGTCTTCGGGCCGATCACCACCTTCGCCGCGCTCGCCACCGCGATCAGCGTCATCTATTCGACCTACGCAGGGTGGGACGGGGCGATCTACTTCTCCGAAGAGGTCGACAAGCCCGAGCGCAATGTCGCCCGCGCGACCTTTATGGGGATAGGCTTGGTGACCGTACTTTACGTGCTGGTCAACGCCGCCACGTTGCACGTCCTCACCCCGCAGCAGGTCGCCGGATCGACCTTCGCGGTGGGAGACGCGGCGGGCGTGGTCATGGGGCCGGCCGCCAACACCTTCGTGACGGCCATGGGCCTCTTCTCCCTGGTAGCCATCGTCAATCTGCAGGTGATGGCCGCCTCCCGCGTGCCGTTCGCGATGGCGAGAGACGGTGTTGCGCCGAGCTTCCTCACCCACGTCGCCAAGGGGGGCGCGCCGATCCGCAGCCTGCTCCTGGTTTCGGCCATGTCGCTGGCGGTCGTGATCACCTCGATGATCGTGGCTCCGGACACGGGCTACAAGTGGATCGTGCGCATCTACTCGCCCTGGAGCATCGGGGCGATCTTGCTCGTCTGCATCAGCGCGATCCGGCTTCGGGTGGCCGAGCCTGACCTGCCAAGGCCCTACAAGATGCCGCTGTTCCCGTTCATCGGCATTCTGGCGGTCCTGGTGCAGGCGGGACTGATCGTGACGCTGGTGCTGGACGACAAGGTTGCGGGCGGATGGTCCGCGCTGATCGGCCTCTTGATTCCCGTCGGGCTCTATCTTGCGTTCCGGGGCTTGTGGAAAAAAGGCGCGGAAGGCTAAAGCCTGATCGCATGACCCTCACCGTCCGCACCGCCGCCGCCGCCGACTGCGCTTTGCTCAGCCGCCTCGGCCACGACACCTTCCTTGAAACGTTCATCGACGGCTTCAAGGTGCCTTACTCCAAGAGCGATCTCGCAGAGTTCCTGCCCGCCGCCTATGGCGAGGCGGCGATTGCGGGCTACCTCGCCAACCCTGCCTATCAGCACTTCATCGCCGAGCGGGACGGGGAGGCGCTGGGCTACGCCCTCGTCGGCCCGAACGGCCTGCCGCACGCGGAGGCCAAGGACGGGGACGGGGAGCTCAAGCGCATCTATCTCCTCAACGCCGGGCAGGGGCTCGGCGGCGGGCGGGCGCTGTTCGACGCCTGCATCGACTGGCTGGAGGCGGAAGGGCGCCGTCCGATCTGGCTGGGCGTCTGGTCCTTGAACCACAAGGCGCAGGCTTTCTACGCCAAGAACGCCTTTTGCAAGGTGGGGGAATACAAGTTCCGGGTCGGCGAGACGCTCGACCACGAGTTCATCATGCGGCGAGACTAAAACGCGCTATCCATGCCCGTCAGGCGTGGCCGACCGTCTCGAACATGCAGGCGGCGATGGCTTCTGACGGAGAGCGCGAGCCCTTCAGCATGAAGTCGAACGCCGGATAGAAGCGGTCCGCCGCCTCCACAGCCGCGTCGATCATCGATGCGGCCTGGGCCAGGGTTGGGCGCTCCCCCGGCGGCAGAGCCATGGCGTGACGGAAGATGATCTCGCCTTCCTCCGCCCAGATCTCGAAGTGGCCGAGCCAGACGCGTTGATTGATCAGCGACAGAAGCTCATGCGACTCAATGCGCTGGGTCTTGCCGGCCTTAAGGTCGAGGGACAGACACAGTTGCAGGCAGTCGGCCTCCGGCCGCCAGGCGAACCACAGCTCGTAGTTCTTCCAGTCGCCGGTCAGGGCGAAGGCGAGATCCCCGTCCTCGGTGCGGTCGAATTCCAAATTTTCAGCCGTCAACACGTGCTCAACCACGTCCAACGGGTCGAAACCATATTCGCTGTCTTCGGTCTGGCGCGTGTCCATGGCGTCTATGGTTCCTTATGGTCCGAAGCCTCTGCGCGTAGGTGCGGTTCGGCGGAATCGGTCCGTTGACAAGACTATCTGGTTTGACGACCCCGGCTCAACCGGCGTCATCCGTGGGGCGAGCGATATCCCCAGCCATCGTTAATTTGGCCAGCGCCGCCTTGAGCTCTACGATCTCGGCGGTGAGGTGGTCGCGCATCGCCTCGAACTCGTCGCGGCGCACCAGATCCATCTCCGCCACCCAGCGGTCGGCCTGGGCGCGTAAGGCCGCCTTGGCCTCTTCGGACGCCGCCTGGGCGAGGCCCATCGCGCCTTCCATGGTCTTGGCGAATTCATCGAGAAAAGGATTACGGGTCTGCATGGTCTTTGATCCTTGAGCCGAAGCTGCCTTTGGGGGCTGAAGCGTCGTGATCTGCCGAATATGGGGGGTGTGTCGCCTTGTCTAAGTGTTAACGCCCATGTCGCGAAAAAGTCGTCGCCGGCGGTTCAGTCCCGAAATGGCCGGTTCGCGGGGGTAGGGCTTGCAATCTCGGACTTGATGTTGGAAGAAACTTGCCGATCGAGGCTCAGTTGTGTCCGATTTTGGTTATTTTTGGCTCGGAAGAGCTTGGGGGAGTTTTCTTGTGTCGGAGCAGCTCGATTCCATCGACACCCGCATTCTCGACCTCGTGCAAACCGATGCAGGTCTGTCCGTGGCCGAGATCGCCGAACGGGTAGGGTTGTCGTCCTCGCCGTGCTGGCGGCGAATCAAACGGCTGGAGGATCTGGGCGTCATCCGCGGGCGGGTGACCCTGCTCGATCAGGAAAAGCTGGGCCTGGGTTTCGAGGTCTATGCGACGGTGAAGCTCAGCCTCCCCACGCGGGAGAATCTGGAGACCTTTGAGCGCGAAGTCGCCCGCTGGCCCGAAGTCACCCACTGCGCGACCGTGACGGGGGGCGAGGACTATGTGCTGCGCATCGTCACCCGCGACATGCACGCCTTTGACGACTTCCTGCGCGACCACATCCTGTCGCTCGGCCTTGTCTCCAACGTGGTCAGCCGGATTGTCATGCGCTCGGTCAAGTCCACCACCTCGGTGCCTTTGGGCCTGATTCCGGCGGCGGGATAGGCTAGAAGGTCTCCATACTCATATTGAGACGAGGCCGCCATGATCGAGCTTGTCATCGAAGGGCGCCGCCGGGATCTGGGCGGCTTCGAGGTCGGGCGGGTGCTGCCCTTTCCGACGCACCGGATGGTCGGGCCGTTCATCTTCTTCGATCACATGGGGCCGGCGAGCTTTGCGCCCGGCGCGGGGCTGGACGTCCGTCCGCACCCGCACATCGGCCTCTCCACCGTCACCTACCTGCTGCAAGGGGAGATCGTGCACCGCGACAGCCTTGGGGTGAAGGAGACCATCCGCCCCGGCGAGGTGAACTGGATGACCGCCGGTCGCGGCATCGTGCATTCGGAGCGCACCGACCCCTCCCTGCGCGCGACGGGCGCGGTCATGCACGGCCTGCAGGCCTGGGTGGCGCTGCCCGAAGCGGAGGAGGAGACCGATCCCGCCTTCTTCCATCATGAGGGCGACGACCTTCCTAGCTATGAGAGCGGCGGCCTGTTTGCGCGCCTGATCGCCGGTGAGGCGTTTGGCGCGAAGGCGAAGGTCAAGACCCACTCGCCGATGTTCTATATCCACTGGTCGCTGAAGGTGGGGACGAAGGCCAGTCTGCCGACCGGCTACCCCGAGCGGGCGGTCTATGTGGTGGAAGGCGAGATCGAGATCGACGGCCGCACCCTGACCAAGGGCCAGATGGCCGTTTTGAGCCCCTCTGGCCAGCCCGTGGTGACTGCGCTGACCGACGCGACTGTGATGGCCCTGGGCGGAGAGCCGGTGGGGCCGCGCTTCATCTGGTGGAACCTCGTCTCGTCCCGCGCGGACCGTATCGCCGAGGCCAAGGCCGACTGGGAGCGCGCAGCCTGGGGAACGGGCCGCTTTTCCCTGCCGCCGGATGATCAGGGTGAATGGATCCCCGCGTCGAGCGATCCGCTTCCGAAGGGATGAGGCTTTGTGATTTGCCCGGACGTCGCGGGGCGGCGGGGAGCGGCGAAAGTCGACCGGCGCGCAGGGGTTTCTCTAACGCGCTGTTTTGTAACAATTTTATATTGCTGAAACTCCCTGATCTCGCGCCTTGACGCATCGCCCGCACCCCTTTAGGTTCCGCCGCGATCCAACCGGTCCGAACGGAAGTCATTTCCTGACGGATCCGCACTGGCAGGGGCTCCATGACGGCGCCGGATGATCCGAAGGATGAGGCTCTCAAGCGCCTCGACGATCGTCTCGACGCCCTGGCGGCGAGCCAGTCCCGCAAACGCGTGTCCTTCGAGGCGGGCGGTTCTGGGGCGGCCTACAGGCTGGTGGCGG
>CAIUZX010000122.1 GCA_903903715.1 uncultured Caulobacterales bacterium | reverse complement strand
GGCTTTTTGGTCCGGAAACTCCGTCATCAGTTTAACCGAGCCCGAGATGGTGTTGCGGGTGGTGTCGTTCCCGGCGAACACGATCAGGAGCCACGAACCGTCGAGATACTCATCCGCCAGGAACTCGCCCTCGAGCTGGGCTCTGGCGATGGCGGACAGAAGATCCGGCTGCGGGTTCGTGCGGCGCTTGTGCAGGATGTCCCGGCCGTACTCGAACATGGCCTCGACGTTCTCGTTGAAGGCCTGGATGAAGGTCATCAGCTCCGTCGTGAGGGCGAGATCGCCCTTGGCGCGCTCTCCGGCGAGATTTCCGGCAAGCTCCAGATAGTGCATCCACTTCAGGAACTTCGGGCGATCCTCCGCCGGCACGCCCAGGATCTCGCAGAGCGTGAAGAGGGGCAGGCGGGAGGACAGCTGCTCCACAAGGTCGCATCTGCCCATGGGCGCCATCTCGTCGATCAGCCTGTGGATTTCATCGATCACCCGACGCTTCAGCTCGTTCACATAGGCGTTGGTGAAGAAGGGCATGTGATCGCGGCGCAGCTGCAGATGCCAGGGCTGGTCCATATTGATCATGGCGTCGAGCGAGGCGCGGAACAGCAACGGATGCCGCGTCTCCGGCATGCCGCCGGACATTAAGATGCCGCCCCGCTGAGACGAGTAGGTCGCCGGATCCGAGTTGGCGGCCATGACGTCGTCATAGCGGGTCAGCGCCCAGAAGCCCGACTCGTCCGACGGGGACGACATCCACGCCACCGGCGCGGAGGCCCGCAGCTTGGCGAAGGCCGCATAGGGCGGGCCGTGCTGGAAGGTGAGCGGATTGTCGAGGGCGACGTCGGGCGCTGTGAAGATCGGCGCATGACGCGGCTTGGCCGGGCCGGAAGTCGTGGCCGTCTGGCTGATCAGTTGCATGGGCTCGCCTCAGATGGGGTCGTAGGGGAAGACGCTCGCAGACGCGCCCAGTTCGGTATAGCTCGCGCGCATCGAGGGCAGGGCCTGCTCGATCAGCGTATCCGGCGTCCAGCCTTCCATCCGCGCGACGGAGCGCACGGGCCTGGGCTGGTCGAACAGAACGACCTCATTGCCGCGCACGGCGAAGATCTGTCCGCTGGTCTGAGCGGCGGGGGCGCACAGGGCGACGGCAAGCTGCGCCACCTGGTCGGCGCGCATGCCGTTCTTCATCCGCTCCACCCGCGCGGCAGAGGCCTCGTCCTTCACCGGGATGGTCGCGATCATGCGCGTCCAGGCGAAGGGGGCGATGATGTTGGAGCGCACGTTCTTCGACATACCCTCCATCGCCACAATGCGCGACAGGCCCATGACGCCCAGCTTGGCGGCGGCGTAGTTGGCCTGGCCGATATTGCCGATCAGGCCGGAGGTGGAGGTGAACAGCACGTACGCGCCGTCCTCCTGCTTGCGGAAATGCTCGATGGAGGCGCGGCAGACATTGTAGGCTCCGCGAAGATGGGTCTCGATGACCGCGTCCCAGTCCGCGTCCGACATCTTGTGGAACATGCCGTCGCGTAAGATTCCCGCCGGATTGATGATGGCGTGCAGGCCGCCGAAGGTGTCCATCGCCTGTTCGACCATGCCCTGGACCGCAGCCATGGAGGAGACGCTCTCGGAGTTGGACACGGCCTCTCCGCCCGCAGCGCGGATGTCGGCGGCTGTCTCTTCAGCCGGTCCCGCAGAGCCTTCGTCGGCGCCGCCCACGCCTGCGCCGAGGTCATTGACGACCACCTTCGCGCCGGCCTTCGCCGCCAGCAGCGCGCACTCGCGCCCGATGCCCCGGCCTGCGCCGGTGACGATCACGACCTTACCGTCGAGCAATCCCATGGACGTCTCCCACCTTCTGTCCGTTGCTTGCCGAAAGGCTTAAGGCGAAGCGAGAGGAGGCGTCAATCGACCTATTGCGGCGGGCCGGATAGCTGGTCCGCCTTCCGCAGCGTCGGAAAGAGCTTGGCCCAGATCCCGGTGACGACGATTGAGCCGATCCCGCCGAACAGCGCCGCACCGACGGGGCCGAGAAGCCTCGCCATCACGCCGGTTTCGAACTCTCCAAGCTCGTTCGAGGCGCCGATGAACACGTTGGACACCGCCGCAACCCGCCCGCGCATCGCGTCAGGGGTCGTGATCTGAACGAGCGTCTGGCGCACGAACACACTGATCATGTCCGCCCCGCCAAGAACCGCGAGGGCGATCACCGAAAGGTACATTGAGGTGGAGAGGGCGAAGACCATGGTGGCGAGGCCGAACAACGCCACCGCGCCGAACATCCACAGGCCTGCGCGTCGCGTCAGCGGATTGCGGCCGAGCACGAAGGCGCACGCGCTCGCGCCCACAGCGGGTCCTGCGCGCAGGATGCCAAAACCGCTCGGGCCCACATGCAGGATGTCACGGGCGTAGACGGGCAACAGCGCCGTCGCGCCCCCCAGCAGGACCGCGAATAGGTCGAGGGACACGGCGCCCAGCACGATCTTGTTGCGCCACACATAATCCAGTCCTTCGCGCACCATGGCGACGCGGGACCCGGTCTGACGTTCGGGCTGGGTGTTCGCGCGGATCTGGCTGATCGCGATGGCGGCGATCCCGTAGAGACCGGCTGCGGTCGCGTAGGCGAAGGCGGGGGACGTGCCCACGAGGGCGCCGCCGAGCCAGGGGCCGAGGATCGATCCCGACTGCCAAGCCAGAGAGCTGAGCGCAATCGCCCGGGGCAACAGCTCTCTTGGGATCAGCATGGGCGACATGGCCGAGGTGGCCGGCGACTGAAACGCTCTGATCGCGCCGAAGAGTCCTGCGACCACAAAAATCAGGGTAAGCGAGGGCGTCGCCTGCGCCGCGTTCCAGCACAGGACGCCCACGCACGTCGCCTCACTGGCGAGGCACGCGAGATAGATCCGCTTGCGGTCATAATGGTCCGCTACAGCCCCCGCGACCAAGGTCAGAGCGAACAGAGGCGCGAACTGCACAAGGCCCACCATCCCGACCAGAAAGGCGCTGGACTCGATGGAATGGGTGTGTCGCGCAAGGTCGTAGACCTGCCACCCGATCGTGACCGCCTCCACCATGACGCCGAGCGTCGATGTCCAGCGAGAGACCCAGAACAGCGTGAAATCGCGATGCGCAAAGACGCGGTCCGGTCGGTGAGGCGGGGCGGGGGCGGCGGGGGGTGTGCTCATCAGGCGCCCTTAATGGAGCCACGGCCCCCGCGGCGCAATCTCGCGTGATCGGGAAATGTCTTTGACGAGGGCGCGGCTTGGCCCTAAAGCGCCGCGCTCTGATGGCGGTTGGGCTGAAAGATCCATCTGTCGGCGCAGGTTCAGGAATTCGGCCCATGCTTGATCGCGTCACCAGCGTTTTGTCCTCGCCGACCCTGAAGTTCGAGACGGAAACCCGTGAACGCACGGCGGATATCGACGCGCTGATCGCAAAGGCCTTCGGGCCGGGCCGCTATGCGAAGACGGCTGAACGCCTGCGGGAAGGGAACACGCCGTCGAAGGACTTCTGCATCTGCGCCCTGGACGGGGAGCGGGTCGCCGGAGCCGTGCGCCTCTGGCCAATTCTGATCGGGGAATCCCCCGCGCAGTTCCTGGGCCCCATCGCCGTGGACCCTGAGTATCGCAGCCACGGCCTCGGGGCGGCGCTGATCGAGCGGGCCTGCCGGGCGGCGGCGAGCGCGGGGCATCGACTGGTGCTGCTGGTGGGCGATCGCGCCTTCTTCGAGCCTCTGGGCTTCGAAGGGGTTCCGGCGGAGCGGCTGATCATGCCTGGGCCGGTCGATCCGCGCCGCGTGCTGTGGCGCGCGCTGCAGCCAGGGGCGACGGAGGGCGTGAGCGGCCCGGTGCGCGTGGCCTGACGGCGGCTGGCAGCGCTTCTGGACGCGTGCGCCCTTTCGCAAACGGGACGCGCGCCTTAAGTTTGCGCCATGACGGGCGCATCCAACGATAATTCACCGCCGCTGGACGGCCTCGTGGCCGCCGCGCAGTCGGCGCAGGCCAAATCCGGCCGCGGGCCGCCGCCGGTGCACCTGTGGAACCCGCCCAACTGCGGCGACATTGATATCCGCATCGCCCGGGATGGAACCTGGTTCCATGAGAAGACGCCCATCGGCCGCGAGGCCCTGGTGCGCCTGTTCGCCTCCATCCTTCGCCTCGACCCGGACGGCTACTGGCTGGTCACGCCGGTGGAGAAGATGCGCATCAAGGTCGATGACGCGCCGTTCATCGCCATTCGCGTGGATGCCCAAGGCGACGCGCTCGTCTTCCAGACCAATGTCGGCGACGAGGTGATCGCCGACGCAGAGCATGAGCTGCGGGTCACCTGGAACGCCGAAACCGGCGAGCCTGCGCCTTACCTGCACGTGCGTCGCGGTCTTCTGGCCCGCCTGTCGCGCCCGGTCTTCTATGAGCTCGTGGAGTTGGCGGAGGTTTGCGACACGCCGGAGGGGCCCGCCTGGGGCGTCCGCTCCAACGGCGCCTGGTTTGCGATTGCACCGCCTGGGGCCGGGCTTTGACGGTCGAGACGCAAGGCGAGCTCGCCGCGCTGGAGCGACGGCTTCAGGAGCGGCTGCATCCGCTTGCCGGCATCGATCAGGACCGCCACCGGCCCGTCACCGATCCGCGCACCCCCGGCAAGGATGAGGCGGACTATACGCCTGCGGCTGTGCTCGCCGGGTTGATCCCGCGTCCGGAAGGCCTGTCTGTGCTGCTGACGCGACGGTCGGACGCCCTGCGCCGTCACTCAGGACAGGTGGCGCTGCCCGGCGGTCGCGCAGAGCCGGGGGAGACGCCGGTTCAGACCGCGCTTCGGGAAGCGGAGGAGGAGGTGGGGCTCGCCCCCCGCTTTGTCCGCCCCATCGGTCTTGGCGATCTCTACAGGACCGGCACGGGCTATGCGATCACGCCGGTGGTCGCCCTGATCAGGCCAGGGTTCGAGCTGACGCCCGATCCTGGCGAGGTCGCGGAAATCTTCGAAACCCCGTTCCGCTTCCTGATGGACCCGGCCAACCACGAGCGAAAAACCTGGGTGGACGCGGAAGGCGAGCAACGCCCCTATTACGCCATGCCGCACGAAGGCCGCATGATCTGGGGCGTCACCGCCGGGCTGTTCCGCTCCCTCTACGAACGCTTGTTCGAGGACTGAGCGGGGGTGGCCGCGTCCTTCGGCTCTGTCCCGATCCACTTCGCCAGCCAGTCCTCCACCGTGTCGTGCCACTGCAGCGAGTTCTGCGGCTTCAGGACCCAGTGATTCTCGTCCGGGAAGTAGAGGAAGCGGCTCTCCACGCCCTTGCGCTGAAGGGCGGTGAAGGCGGCGATGCCCTGCTCCAGCGGGACGCGGAAGTCCTTGGCCGAATGGATCACCAGCATGGGCTTGTCCCACGCCGCTACGTGGTTCGCCGGATTGAACGTCTCATATGCCGCAGGATCGTTCGCAGGGGTCGCGTGGCCGTTTTCCCACTCTGAGAACCACAGCTCTTCGGTGGAGGCGCCCATGAAGCGGTTGTCGAAGACGCCGTCGTGATCCACGAGGCACTTCCAGGGCTTGGACCAGTTGCCGGCGATCCAGTAGATCATGAAGCCGCCATAGGAGGCGCCCAGCGCGCAGGCCCGGTCGCCGTCGATGAACGGGTACTTGGCCTGAGCCGCCGCCCAGCCCTTCTGCAGGTCCTCCAGCGGGCGGTCGCCCCAGTGGCCGGAGATGGAGTCGGTGAACGCCTGCCCGTAGCCGGTGGAGCCGTGGAAATCGATGAACACGACCGCATAGCCGCGCCCCGCATAGGTCTGCGGGTTCCAGCGATAGCTCCAGTCATCGCCGAACGAGCCCTGCGGGCCGCCGTGGACGATGAAGGCCGTCGGATAGCGCTTGCCGGGGACATAACCCGACGGCTTCATGACGAAGCCGTGGACGGTCTCGCCGTTCCAGCCCGCAAACGAGAACTGCTCGTAGGCGCCGAAGGCCACGTCCTTGAGCGCTGCGGCGTTCACAGAGGTGAGGGGAGACAGGGTCTTCTTTGGCGACAGGCGGTAGAGGTCCGCCGGCGCATTGAGCGCGGTCTTCTGGACGATGACCACGTCCTTGGCCACGTCGAAGTCGGCGATGTGGCCTGCGTCCGTCAGAGCCATCGCTTTGCCGGTGCTCGCGTCCATGGCGAACAGCTTCTGCCGTCCCATCTCCGCCGCCGTCAGGTAGAGCGTCTTGCCGTCCGACGACCAGACCAGCTTGTCCGCCGAGCGGTCGAAGTCGGGATCAATCTCCTTCGTTGCGCCGGTCTTCAGATCGCGCACCATCACGCCGAAGCGGTCGGCTTCGAAGCCCGGACGCTTCATGGCCCGCCAGGCCAGCTTCGATCCGTCCGGAGACACCACGGGCCCCACGTCCTCGGCCGGGTTGTCCGGCGTGATCGAGACCGGCTTGGTCGAGGCGTCGACCGGAACCGTCCAGAGGTCGAAATTGGTGCTCCAGGGCTCTGTTTTTCCAGCCAAACGGGCGGAGAAGATCACCGTCTTGCCGTCTGGCGTCACAATGAAGTCGTCATCGCCGCCGAAGGGCTTGCCCGGGACGTCGCCGTCGAAACTGGGCGTCAGCTCGCGGAAGGCGTCAGGCTTGTCCTCGGATACGGCGAAGAGGTGGTTGCGCGTGCCGTCGGCCCAGGCGTCCCAGTGGCGGATGAAGAGCTTGTCGTGCACCTGACCGGTGGACTTGCGCTTGGCTTCCGCCGCCTGACGCTCCGCCGTGCAGGTCAGCGTCGCGCAGTCCGGAAACACGGCCATCGCCACGATCAGGGTGCGACCGTCCGGCGAGATCCGGAAATCGCCGATGTCGAGGGGCGAGGCTGTGACTTGAGTTGCGGTCTGGCCGAGCGTGTCGGTCTTCCAGACCTGCGCCGAGCCCGAGCGGTTCGAGAGGAAATAGAGGCTCTTTCCGTCCTCAGACCACCTCGGGTGCGACGCGCCGCCGTCGGAGATCTTCAGCCGGGCCGGCGGCGACTTGCCGTCCGTCGCCACCATCCACAGGGCGTGGCTCGAGCGGTTGGCGGCGACGTCCGCGGTGCGCTGGTCATAGACAGCCCATTTGCCGTCGGGGGACAGGTGCGGATCGCTGACCCGCTCAAGGGCGACGAGGTCGCGGGACGTAAAGGGGCGGGCCTGGGCAGCTAATCCCGACGCCGACACGGCGGCGAGGGCGATGACCGATGCGGCGACCCATCTGGAAAGCGACATGATGAAACTCCACGAGCGTTTCGACACTGCTAGCATGAAGAGGGGCGTCGTCGTAAACGGCCAGGTGCGTCGCCAGTTGTCAGGCGTCAGGATTTGACGAGGCCCAGGATGGATTACACGCCTTGGATCGGAAGGTCTCGACAGCGGGAGGCGCGGCTCAGCGCCGGTGATATCGAGCGGCTGGCCGCTGTGCTGGACCGGGCGTCTACGCCCGAGACAGTCCCACCGGCCTGGCACTGGGCGACGCTGCTGGACGCAGTGCGGCAGTCCGCCATCGGCCCGGACGGGCACCCTGAGCGGGGTGATTTCCTCCCCCCGATCCCGCTTCCGGCCCGCATGTTCGCGGGGGCGGAGATGACGTTCCAAACGCCGCTGGCGCTGGATACGCCGACCGTGCTCACCGAAACCATCGAGGCCGTTGACGAAAAGTCCGGTCGCGCCGGCGCTCTGACCTTCGTCCGGCTGGCGCGGGAGCTGTCGCAATCGGGCGCGCTCCGCCTGCGGGAAGTGCAGACGCTGGTCTATCGCGACGCTGGCGCCACGCCCACTGCGGCGCCGAAGCCCTCGGAGACGCAGGCCCAGTGGCGCGAGACCCTGACCCCCGATCCGGTTCTTCTGTTCCGCTTCTCCGCCGCAACCTTCAACAGCCACCGCATCCATTATGACCGGGCTTATGCGGAACGTGTCGAGGGCTATCCGGGTCTCGTGGTCCACGGCCCGCTGATCGCGATCCGACTGCTGGAGGCTCTGCACAGCCAGACGGGTGATGCACAGCTTTCCGCCTTCCGGTTTCGTGCGCTCAGGCCGTTGTTCGACACTGCGCCGTTCGCCGTGTGCGGGCGCATCGACGGACATGAGGCTGAGCTCTGGGCCGAAGCGCCCGACGGCGGCGTGGCCATGACCGCGTCAGCGACTCTGGTTTGAGCGGGAGAGAGGCGTTGGTGCGGACGGCGGGACTCGAACCCGCACTCTGGTTAACAGAAACAGATTTTAAGTCTGGTGCGTCTACCGGTTTCGCCACGTCCGCTCCGGCGCCGAAGCCCGTTCTGTCGCACGATCAATCGCTGAAGGGTAGGGGCAAACGTGCGCTTGCTTTGAGCTGCGTGTCGGGCGAAATTCAAGCTTAACACTGATCAGTTGGGAGACTGCGCCGATGAACGCCCATTATGACTATGTGATCGTGGGCGGCGGCAGCGCAGGGTCGGTCCTCGCCGCGCGGTTGACGGAGGACGCGGACGTCAAGGTCCTGCTGCTTGAGGCCGGCGGCAAGAACACGTCGATCCTCGTGCGCATGCCCGCGGGCGTGGGCAGCCTGATCAAGGCCAAGAGCGATTTCAACTGGGGTTTCTGGACCGAGCCCGAACCCCACATGAATGACCGGCGCCTGTGGTGGCCCAGGGGCAAGGGCCTCGGCGGCTCCTCCGCGATCAATGGGATGGTCTATATCCGTGGACACGCCCGCGACTATGACCAATGGCGCCAGATGGGGCTGACCGGTTGGTCCTATGCGGACGTCCTGCCGTACTTCAAGCGGTCAGAAGGCTTTGTCGGAGGCGACGACGCCTATCACGGCGGAAAGGGCCCGCTCGCGGTCAGCTGGGGCGAGCGGTCGAGCCACCCCCTTTACGCCGGTGTGATCAAGGCGGGCGCCGAGGCTGGGCACCGCCTGACCGACGACTTCAATGGCGCGGATCAGGAAGGCTTCGGCCGCTATCAGCTCACCATCAAGGACGGACGGCGTTGGAGCGCGGCGCAAGGCTACCTCTCGCCGATCCTCGACTCGCGCCCCAATCTCACCGTCGTCACCGGCGCCCGCACCACGAAGATCCGCATCGAGAAGGGCCGCGCCGTCGGGGTGGACTATGTGGCGGGCAAGGGCGGGGAGGCTGCGACCGCCTACGCCGACCGCGAGGTGCTGCTGTGCGCCGGCGCGGTTCAGTCTCCGCACATTCTCAATCTGTCCGGGATCGGGGATCCTGATCTGCTGAAGGCCGCGGGCGTGCCGGTCACGCACGCGCTGCCCGGCGTCGGCGCGAATTTGCAGGACCACCTCGATGTGTCGCTGAACTGGGCCTGCACCCAGCCCATCACGCTCTACAACGACACCAAGGGGCTCAAGCAGCTTGCGGTTGGGCTGCAGTACATGCTGACCGGCAAAGGGCCGGGGCGCCAGAACGGCCTTGAGTCGGGCGCCTTCCTGAAATCGCGGCCGGATCTCGACCGGCCCGATCTGCAGCTCCATTTCGTGCTCGCCATCATGAAGGAGCACGCCAAGGTCACGGTGCAGCGCGACGGCTTCACCATGCACGTCTGCCAGCTTCGTCCGGAAAGTCGCGGACGGGTGGGCCTGCGCAGCGCCGACCCCCTGGCCGATCCCACCATCTTCGCCAACTATCTGGCGACAGAAGAGGATCGCCGGGCCGTGCGTGAAGGCGTGCGCATCGCCCGCGACGTGGTCGGGCAGCCGGCCCTCGCCCCCTATCGCGGGGAAGAGCTGTCACCCGGCTTCGACGTGAAGAGTGACGCCGAGATCGACGCCTGGATCCGCGAGACGGGCGAGACGATCTACCACCCTGTGGGCACCTGCAAGATGGGGCTGGACAGCGATCCCACGGCGGTGGTCGACGGCGATCTGAACGTGTTCGGCCTGTCGGGGCTCCGAGTCGTGGACGCTTCAGTCATGCCGACCCTGATCGGCGGCAACACCAATGCGCCCACGATCATGATCGCGGAGAAGATCTCGGATCTGCTGCGCGGTCGCGCGCCCTTGCCGGCGGAAGAGCCGGGAGCGACGTCAGCCCGCTCCGCCGCCTGAGCGACGGGCGTCCGCAGAGAAGGTTCGGGAGTTGTCGACGACAAGTCGCAGATGCCCGCGGGACGGCTTGGCGATGCTCACGTCGGTCGCGCCGGCCACGTCGACCGAGTCCAGACGCATCTGCGAAACCGGCCTGCCCATGAGGGCTGAAACCGGCGTGAGGGGCTGGTAAAGGCCGATGGTGCGGTCTGCGAGGCCGCTTGCGCCGATCAGTGGCGCCAGCGAGATCTCGAGCGCGACGTCCATGCCGTTCACATTGGTCGCGCTAGCGGTGAGCACGACGGGCATCGCCGCCGAGCGCGCCATGGAGAACGCCATGCGCACCCGCGGGCGATCCTGGCGGCTCCAGAGTTCGAAGAAGTCGGCGCCGCGAAGGTCGCGGCCGTGCAGGTCGGCGATCAGCCCGCCTGCAAGACGCACTTCCTCGAGGCCGATTCGTTCCGTTCCCAGAAGAAAGAGCTGCGGCAGCAGAGGCCCGAAGGCGACCGGCGAGATCGAGGTCCGCGGCGGCGGCGATTCGCCGGACTTCTGTCGACGCCATTCATCGATCAGGCGCTGGGTGTTCGCGTGTGGCATGCTTCGCCCCTCAAGACTCTCGCGGTCCTGGGGCTTGCATGGCGAGGTTTAGGCCACCGCCGGATGCGCCAAATTGGGACGGATCCGAACTATTTCGCCGGTGGCGTTGACTTTGATTCGACGGCCGACGGCGTGCTGGACGTGATCACCAGACGCCACTCGGTCCTGGGCGTCAGATAGGCCTGGGCCGCGCGCTGCACATCCAGGGCCGTGACCTTGCGATAATCGGGAAGGGTCGTCCGGATCAGGTCGAGCCGCTTCGGATCAGCGATGGAGCCTGACAGGCGACCGACCCAATAGCCATTGGTCTGCTGCGCCTTGATGATCCGCTCCAGCCTCGGGTTCAGCGCTCGGGCCAATTCGTCGGAGGTGGGCGGATGATCGCGAAGATCGGCGGTGATGTGGTTCGCCGCCGTGAAGAAGGAGTCGACCTTTGAAGGCGGCGTTTCCACGAAGTCCATCAGGACGCCGTAACCGGGATAAACCTCCGAGGACCGCGACTCACCCTGGGGGCTGTAGGTCGCCCCTTGCGCCACCCTCACCTCATCGACCAGCCGGTTCTGGATGATGTCCTGCAGGACGTTGACGGCGCGGGCGCGCTTCAGATCCTGATACATGCCGAGCGTTGGCCATGCGATGAGCGCCAGCGCCTGGTCAGACCGCCCGTTATGTTTCAGCATGACCGGTTCTGGTGATGAGGACGGGAAGCGAACCCCCTGAATCGCCTTCGGTTTGTTTGACGCGCGTCTGGGCAGGGCGCCGAAGGTGTCGCGCACGGCGGCTATGGCCTGCTCGGACGTGACGTCTCCCACGACGGTGATGTCGATGGGAGCGGACTTCAACGTCGGATCGATCAAGGCGCGGAGGTCGGCGAGCTTCGCCTTCGCGACCGCGGCGTCGTCGGGATAGCGGAAGCGGTCATCCTTGTCCGTGAACAGCCATTGCAGGTCGCGCGACAGGACGCCTCCCGCCGTCGCCGCCATTTCCGGCAGTGATGCGCTCATGGAAGCTCTGAGCCGTTCGAACGCCTCGGCGCGCCAGCCGGGCTCGGTGACATAGGCGGCGATGGCCTGCATTTGCACGATCAAGTCCGTGCGCTTCGTCGCGCCCTGGAACTCCAGCGCCTCGTCGCTGACACCGAACTGGACGTCGTAGGTCCGGCCATTGAGGGCCCGCTCGACGTCTTCCTGACTGAGTCGTTTCAGGCCGCCGAGGGTGAAGGCCTGGCTCGCCCACAGAGTGTTGGACTGACGCGCCGGAAGGGCGCCGCGCCCGGACCCAATGCGCACCTGGACCAGAATTTCATCGGCCTTGAACGTGGTCGGTTTGACCGTCAGGGAGACGCCGTTGGCGAACCGGACCTGGGTTGCGCGGAGGTCATGCAGGGTGTGGCGGCTCACCACCCGACCCGGCTTGAGGCCGAATTTCACGTAAGGCCAGGCGACCTTCGCCGCGACGGCGGGGGGAGGCACGGTCTCGCTCATCGCCTGACTGAACGCGTCCGCGAGGGTCTTTTCACCGCCTTCGATCGGAGCAGGCGCATTCATCTGCAGGAGCGGGCCGGCGCCGGACAGAAGACCTGCGGCGGCCCGGTTGACCGTCTCCATGGTCAGACCGGCGATGGCGCTGTCGAACAGGCTGAGCGTACTGGCCGGCGAGTCGAAGACGCGGTCGTCATTGACCGACTGTGCGAGATCATTGGCCAGATCCGACGTCTTGCGCGTCGACGCCCCGGCCACAGCGTTCGCCAGGGATGTGCGCGTGTCGATAACCTCCCGGTTGAGTTCATCAGGCAGGACGCCGTACTGAGCCATTCGCCGGATTTCCCGGATCAGAGCGGATAATCCCGGCCGCCAGCCTTCCGGCGATGTCGTGGCCTCCGCGCCGACGATCCGGGCGGATTTGACGAGACCCTCGTCCCCCGCGTCCGCCTTGATGAAGGGCGGGTGAGCCCCTCGGGACAGGGTTTCCAGTCGGCGGTTCAGCACCGCCAGGACCAGCGCTTCTACCAGCTCTCTGCGACGACGCTCAAGCGTGTCAGGGCTGGTGTCATAAGGCTTGAGGAAGGTGAGGGAGATCGTGTTCGGCGCGCCGGGGATGATCAGCAACTGGCTCTTCGGCGGCCTCGGCTTCACCGTGCCGAAGTCCGGCAAAGGCGTCGCTGCGCCGACCGCGGCCCAGTCCGCAAACCGTGCGCGGATCTTGGACTCCATGTCGGCGGGATCGAAATCGCCGACGACGATCAGCGTCGCATTCTCGGGCCGATAGGTCCCGCGATAGAAGTCGAGAACGCGCTTGGACGGCGCGGACTTGATCACCTCGTCCGTGCCGATTGGCATTCGCCGGCTGGCGAGCTGTCCGTCAAGTTGGGCCTGGAACTTCGCCTTGAATGCCCGGTAAGCGGGTGAATCCCGCATGCGTTCTTCCGAGAGCACCACCCCGCGCTCCGACTCCAGCGCGTCCGGCGCAACGGTGATCTCGCTCGCCGTTTCGCGCATCAGCATCAGGCCGGTATCGATCGTGTCTTTGTCGGTCTCGGGAAGGTCGAGCTGGTAGACCGTCTCATCCCATGATGTGGCGGCGTTGGTGTCCGGGCCGAAGGCTAGGCCCTTGCGCTGGAGGATCTTCACCATCTCGTTGGCGCCGACGTGGGTCGATCCCTTGAAGGCCATGTGTTCGAGCATGTGAGCCAGACCCTGTTGGTCGTCGCTCTCCCACATCGAACCTGCGCCGATGCGCAGGCGCAACGCCGCCTGACCCTTCGGCGTAGCGTTTCGCATGATCATGTAGCGCATCCCGTTCGACAGGACGCCGGTTCGCAGGGCGGGATCAGGTGCGAGCTGTGTTGAGGGCGCCGAGGTCGCCGCACGGGCTGCAGACACGAAAAATGTCGACGCTATTGCTGCGAAGACCAGAGCAATCCGGGAGAGAGCAGCCATATGAGTTCCTGTCAGCCGACCGGCGGTCCGTCAGCCTGTTCTGTCGCAGAATGCGGATACGAGCGAGCGGAGGAGTGAGTCGAACCGGCGATGGCTTGTCAAGGCGAACGCCCCGCAAGTACGGTTTTCGACCGGATTAACGAACGGGTAAGGCTGGCGCTGCAGTGTGCGGCCGGCGGTGAGGCCGAAAGGGGCCGGATCGGAGTCCTGGTATGAGTGATCATCAGGCGTTTGTCGGCGGGCCGGACAGGCCGGCCAGTCGCGGCGAGCCCCTGTTTCACGCGCCCTGGCCCGCGGTGGTGATCGCGGGCGTGATCCTGCTGTGCTACGCGCTGCAGAGCCAACTCATCACTACCGACGCGCAGCTGCAAAACCTCGCGTTTTCCTCGGAAGCCCTGGCGGTCGGCCAATGGAGCGGATTGCTCACATCATTGTTTTTGCATGGAAATTGGCTTCACGCGGGGGTGAACGCGGGCTTCGCCCTCGCCTTCGGCGCGCCTATGGCGAGGCTGTTCGGCCTGGATATCAAGGGCGCGGCGGGGTTCTTCGCCTTCTATCTGGTGTGCGGCGTGCTCGCCAACTTGGGGTTTGCGGCCTGGCCCCACAGTGCGGAAGAGGGGCTGATCGGCGCTTCTGGCGCTGTGTCAGGCCTTGCCGGAGGCGCCGCGAGATTGATTGGCAGCCGCTTTACAGGCCGTCTCGCGACCCTGCTGGACTCGACGGTTGTCGGCATGTCAGCGGCCTGGATCACCTCCAATCTCTTGATCGGCGTCTTCGGCGGAGCGATCCTTTCGGGGGGCGCGCCGATTGCCTGGCAGGCGCATATAGCGGGCTATCTGGCGGGGCTTTTATTGATCGGCCCGGTCGTCGCCGTGTTCCGGCTGCGTATTCCGCTCTGAACCTCCCCATACGGAACGTCGCGTTTTCGTGATTCTCTCCCCGGGCGGATGCCGCTTGCCAGTCCGGTCTTTTGGGAGGACGCTTTCCGTTTCCAGGCGCCGCCCAACGAGAGCGGACCGGACAGGGAGGACGACATGCTGGTATCTCATCTTCTGAAGGACAAGGGGGAGGGCGTGTTCACCGCCTCTCCGCATGAAACACTGCAGGGCGCCGCCGCCATGCTGCACGCCCGTCGCGTCGGCGCGATGGTCGTTATGGAAAAGGATCAGGTGGTCGGAATCCTGTCGGAGCG
>CAIUZX010000121.1 GCA_903903715.1 uncultured Caulobacterales bacterium | reverse complement strand
GTGCTCCCCGCCCGCGAGGCTCAGCACCGGCGTCGCCTCGCCCGCCGGGGCGTGGATCACCTGGATCACGCCGACGAAGGCGTTCTGGCCCAGCGCGACGGGGGACGGGCCTTTCAGCACCTCGACCCGATCGACATTGTTGAGATCGAGGGTCGAGATCGCCGGGTTGAAGGCGCCGCCCCACGGCACGCCGTCCACCACCAGCAGGAACGCGTCGAACTCGTGCAGGCCCCAGAAGCTCGGCACCGCGCTGGCGGGGCCCGCGTCGCCCCCCGCCGGCGCTTCCACCCCGGACACCAGAGACAGGGACGTGCGCAGGTCGCTCGCGCCGCGGCTGGCCAGATCCTCGCCGCTGATGCGGGTGATCATGGCGGGGACCTTCTGCTCCTCTACCGGAATGCGCGTCGCCGTCACGACGACGGGGGAGAGGGCGTCCGCCGCCTCATCCGCCAGCGCCGCGCCGGTCGCGCCGATCCACGCCGCCCCCGCCAGCAAAACCGCCGTCAACGTCCGCATGTGCTCACTCCGGAATATCCCTGCGCGCACCGTTAATGCGCATTCGAACCGGAGTTAAGTGGCGCGTTCAGAATCCGTTGGGCTGTGACATCGCCGTCGCCGCACCCGCCGAGGCGGTGCGGGACGTCGAAGCTCCGGCGGCCAAGGGAGGGCTCGGTCTTGAGCTCATGTTCGCAGCGCGGCGTCGACTGAGCGTCGCGCCGAAAAGGGCAGGTCCGGCCCGTATCCGAAGCGCATCACGAGGTCAGGCCTGCGTCCCGCCAAACCGACCAGACCGGCGAGCTCTGGGCGAAGTGACGCCACCTCGACAGGCTGATTGAGGAACGCATGTTTGAGGCCCAGCGCTGTGGCCTGCAGCGCGAAGCGCTGGGCAGCGCGGCCGGCCTGGACCCAGTGCTCGTGGTCCTCCTTTTGTCCGACGAACACCGCAAGGCCCGCAGACGAGGCGAGTTGGCGGGCGTATTTGTCATTTTCCGATTTCACTTTGAACGTCAGGTCGAAAGCGGCGGGCCCCAGCCACTCCGGCAGGATCGGCGCGCCGGTTGTGGCGCTGAAGAGGCCGTCGCCCGTACGCATCGCCTCACGTGGGCTGAACCGCAGCCAGCGGCGCAGCTCGTCGATAAAAGCCTTGTCCCCCATCTGGGCGGTGTCGCCGGCGATGACGAGGTCGCTGATCCGGTCGATCTGTCGGCGATCCGTGATCAGGATCAGATCGACGCCTGCAAGCGACCCGGCCTCGGCCAACGTCTTCAGATCGGCGCTGCTGACCGGCCGACCGTCATAGTCCGCGCGGGTCGACTGGCGTTTGGGGATGGCGTCGAAAAGCGGGGAACGGACCTGCTTCGCCCGTCCCATATCCACGCGGATCGAACCGCCGTTTGTGGCGTTGAAGCTCGGCTCACCGGGGTGGCCCAGCGCCGCGAGCGCCAGCGTCAGGTTCTCGGCGGCGCAGCCAAGGCTGACGAACAGGTGGTGATCATCCGGATCGACGACGGGCGTGCGCCGCATGGGGTTGGGGAAGATGTCCAGCCGGTCGAGGGCGGCGGCGAAAATCCATGGCTGGGCGTTGTGGCCGCTCGGGGCGAGGGTGGCGTATCTCAAGACCTCGTGAATGTCCGGCGTCTGCAGCAAGGTCGCTCGGGTGAGGGTGGTTTGGGCCTTGAACGCGTCGAGGGAGCCCATGTCGTGCGCGACGACGGCGGCGACGCCCACCGCCGACACCGCGACGGCCCCGCCGCAAAGAAAGACGGTCCGACGCGTGGTCATGTGAGGTCGCCCCATGCGCGCCGAGGATGGGATCGGGCGACGCCGGCCAACCCTAGCCGCGCCTTTGCGTCGCCGGCAGGATCGGAAGCTACTCAGGCGGTGCGGACCTCACGGCTCGTACTCAAAAGTCTGGGGTTTGGACTTCTTGGGCGCGCCGAAGGCGTAGGTGAGGCCGACATAGAGGATGCGCCCCCGCTGCAGGCGCTGATAGTCGTCGCTGAGAACGGGCGTCGTCAGGCGCCTGTGCGTGTTCTGGCCGTTCAGGGCGTCCGAATAGGTGGATACAAGAGCGAGACTCGGCGCCATCTGCCGGCGATAGCCGAGGTTCAGGATATTCACCGGGCCGACGGACCCCTGCGCGGTCAGGCGCCGGTCCGAGCGGCTGAACGAGACCTGCGCCGCGTCGATCTTCGTCGGACGGTAGTCGAGGCTGGCCTTGAGATTGAGTCCTGTCGCCGACCGCAGACCGGCGCCGCCGATGGGGGTGGCGTCGATCTCGTTGGTGAACAAGTTGCCGCTCAGCTTGTAGGAGAGGCTCTGGGTGATCTTGCCGTTGGCGGTGAACTCCGCGCCCCCCGACCGGCTCTTCGGCAGATTGGCGCCGGTGGTCAAAAGGACGCCGTCGCTGACCACGGTGGTGATGGTGGTGAAGGCGTCGCGGGTGAAGCGGTAATAACCCGTCACGCCATAACTCAGCGCCCGCGTCTCGAAGTTGTAGCCCGCCTCCAAGGCGATCGTGTCCTGCGGTAGAAGCTTCGGATTGCCCGCCCGCAGATTGTGGATGTCCTGATGATCTGAGAACGGATTTAGCGCTTCCGCATTCGGACGGTTCACCCGCCGCGCGATGCTGATCGACAGTTTGGACTGGTCCGTCAGCTCGCGGTCGAGGTGCAGGCTGGGATAGGCTCGGAAATAGCCGCCGCTGTTGGTGATCTGGCCATCCAGCAGCCGCGCCTTCGTGTCAGTCTGCTCGAGCCGAAGTCCCGTCTGCACCGTCCAGCGGCCCAGCGTGCGCCGATAATCCGCATAGGCCGCGGAAATATCCTGGCGATAGCGGAAGTGATTGGTGATCGTCGGGTCGCTCATCGCCAGCCCGGTCGCGGGATCCACCGTGTCACCGAAATTGTCGAACTGGTTGTTGTCGTCCTCGAAGTTGAGGCCGAGCTTCAGGGTCTGATCGTGCGGCAGGGGCAGCACATAGTCGGCGCTGAGTTCCGTTGTGACGAGGTCGATGCTGAGATGGAGGTGATCCCGCGTCGGCGCCGTGGCGGGCGTCAGGCCGGTGCTGAGATAGGCGTAGCGCTCCCGCTCCCGCACCAGACTGCGGTGGGCGGAGAGGCTGAAGGTCTCGTCCGGCCGCGCGAGTTTCTGTTCGAAGTGGAGTTCGCTGTCTAAGTCCTTGTCCCACTCATAGCCGTCGCTGTGACGGGTGGCGACCGACGTCGGCGGCCCGCCGGAGTAGAGCTGATCGAAATACCGGTCGCCAGTCAGCTCGTGATAGTTCAGCGATCCGCCGACGGACGAGCGGGGCGTGAGGCGATACTCCGCCCCCAGCTTGAACGACGGCGTGAGGCGACGCAGTTGCTCGTTCAGCGTCTCATCGCCGACGGTCTGCGCGCCCGAGGCGCCTTGCACACGGTGATCTGTGACGGTCCGCTGCTTGTAGTCCTGGCGAAGCCCGATCCCGCCTGAGAGGGTGAGGGGGCCCGCGCCATAGCTGAGATTGACGGCCGAAACGAAGCGGCGCGTGTCGCCCAGACTCAGCTGCGCGGTTCCGGCGAGGCCCGCCGACCTCGATTTCTTCGTGATGATATTGATGACGCCGCCGGATCCGTCGACCTTGTACTGGGCCGGCGGGGTGGTCATCACCTCGACCTTGTCGATGTCGCTGGCGGGAAACTGCAGGAGGCCCAGCCCCGCCGCCGGGCCGGACACTTGGGCCGACGGCTTGCCATCCACCAGGACAGTGACGGATGAGTCGCCGCGCAGGGTGAGGGCGCCGTCCGCGTCCACCTCCACCGAGGGCAGGGTGTTCAGGATATCCGCCGCGGATCCTGTGGTCGCCAGGAGATCGGCGCCGACCGTGTAGACCTTGCGGTCGACCAGGGTCTGCACCTGCGGCTTCTGGGCGGTGACCACCACGCTCTCGACCGCGGGCGGAGCGTTAGCGGTGGCGGCTGCAGCGGCAATGACCATCAACAATCCTGTCACGCGTGCACGCCCGCCGAACTCCGGTCTCATTCGCTCGCCCGTCCATCGGGCGGGAGCGCTGATCCTATCGGCGATGAACGTCCGTCATGACAAGGCCTTTTGCGGAGTGCGACGCTACTCGATGCCGAACACGTGGGCGATCATCGGCGCATCGACGATCACGTGCGGCGCGAAGGCGTGGTAGCCGATCGCGTGGGCCCAGGCGTTGCCGGTGCGCAAGGTGAAATAGGCCTTGAACATGCCTGGCGAGGTATAGGTCAGGAAGACGAAGATCAGGGACAGGGCCGTGTCCTTCGGATTGGCGAAGCTCGACCACCCCTCCACCAGATGCATGACCGCGTAGGTCAGGCCGCCCAGGATCACCGTCGCAGTCATCGAGCCCGTCAACTTCATGTAACGGGGCAACAGGATCGCGTAGATCAGCACCATGGTCGGCAGCACCGTGCCGAAGAAGAACAGGCCGAACGACAAAGGCGCGGCCAACAGCAAGGCGTGGGGGGAAAGCTTGGTGATGCCGGGGAGGGTGAGGAACTCGGTCGTGGCCTCGACGACGCCCACAACCAGAATCACCCACGCGTCGTTCATTGGCGCCACCGACTTCAGATTGAGCTGAAGGTTCGAGTATCTCCGCCGGAACCAGAGATAGGGGATCACGGCGAAGACGATGAAGTTGTAGACGCACCAGGTGATCGCCTCTCCCGGCGAGGCCAATGTCGAGCACCCCACCAATGTCCCGGCAATGTGGAAGCTGAAGGCGCGATAGCCGAGCGCGGGGCCTAAGAGCCACCCGCCCGCCTGACCCAGCATGGCGTAGGCGAGGAGGCCCGCCATCTCCCACGCCGCGCGCGTTTTCTCCGGCGCTCTGGCCCCCATGTCCACGGGCGCGCGCCGGCGGGTCAACCACCAGACGAGGCCCATCATGGCGATGATCTGGATCATGCCGACCGTCGGAAAGGCCATCTGCACCGCAAAGGGCAGGCTGGCCAGCGCGGGCCGGTCAAAGGGCAGGTAGCCCCCCGCGAGGACCAGCGCCGCGGCGTTCAGGCTGATCCAGGCGATGACGCCCGCGATCAGCACGGGACTTGAGAGGAAGCTGCCGCCCTTCGGCGCGAGGGGGGGAGTGTCGGTCGACGTCACGGTTTAGTCCTCGCGGGATGGACTTGTCTCTATCAAGAGACATATTCCGCAATTTGGTCTCTGTCCAGAGACTTAATCGTCAGCCCTGCGACAAGGTC
>CAIUZX010000120.1 GCA_903903715.1 uncultured Caulobacterales bacterium | reverse complement strand
AGGACGATGCGCTCCGCAACAGACCGCGCAAAGCTTCCGGATCGTCCCCCGCCTGAGCCTGCGACGCCTGGGCCGATGATGGCGGAGCGGCGACCGTCACAGGTGAAGGGTCGGAAACGGCACGTTTGGAAGACGAGGGCCAATCCTGAGAAGACCGCGCAACCCTCGCACGCGCGACCGGCGTCCGCGGCAGTCTCGCGAGCACGACGGAGATCGAGGGCGCGTCATCTTCCGCAGTTGGTAGAGCAGTCGGCGCCCTGAACAGCAAGGACGACAAAAGCGCAGCGTTGACCAGCACGCCAAGCGCCAGCGCGAACGACCTTGCTCGGGCGTTTCTGGAAGTTGCACGCGCCAATGGAACGCTCGCCCTAAAACAAGACCGCTCCCCCAAAACGAGGAATCGCAAAGGATTGCGTTTTTGGTGGGGCGAACCCAACCCCGCCGTGTGCGCCCTACAGCGTCACCTTGGTCACAAGACCCGGCGTCGGGCGGCGGTCGTCGCGACCGGCGAACTGGATGCGAAGATAGCTGGTCCTCGCCGCGCGGATGCCGGCGAGGCCGGATTTGAGCCCCCGGCGGCGGCCTTCCTGACCGGACAGGTGAGCGTCAACCAGAGTGGCCTCAGCGACACGGCTCGTCCGCGCCTGCTCACGTCCGCCTGTCCCGTTTTGGGACGAAGTCGGCACGGCGGCGATTACGGGTAACTGCCTGTCCTCCGACTGGGCCAAAATGGAACCTCACAAACTCTAACGCCACTGCAACGCAAATTGAGCGCCGAAGCCGCCGTTTTGGTAACGCCTTGTTAGGGTTACGAAAACCGCCGCCAGCTCACTCAAATTAAATTCTTGGTTGCGTTTTGCAAACATTATTTACGGTTTATTTACACTTTTCGGATCGGAAGAGATCAACCGCCGCCGCTTTGCGCCGGACCAATGCTCTGCTAAACGAGCGCCATGCTAGGTCCCTATCTTCCCAAGCGAATTCTTCGCCCGGCGTGACGCCGAGGCCGCCTGGCCTTGCGCGCCCGCCGGGATTTTCGTCGCCTCGCACCCCCATTCGCCTTCGCGATCTTCCTTTTAAAGAGCTTCATCACCCATGGCTGACGATCCTTCCGCTTCCGCCGAGCGCGACTATCGCGACACGGTGTTCTTGCCGCAGACCCCCTTCCCGATGCGCGCCGGTCTTCCCAAGCTTGAGCCGCAGATCCTGGAGCGCTGGGCCGGAATCGACCTCTACGCCGCCGTCCGCAAGCAGCGTCAGGCGGACGGGCGCCCGCGCTTCGTGCTGCACGACGGCCCCCCCTATGCCAACGGCCCGATCCACATCGGCCATGCGCTGAACAAGATCCTGAAGGACTTCATCGTCCGCACGCGCCTCGCCCTCGGCTACGACGTGGACTTCGTCCCCGGCTGGGACTGCCACGGCCTGCCCATCGAGTGGAAGATCGAGGAGCAGTTCCGCGCCAAGGGCCGCCGCAAGGACGAGGTCTCCAAGGCCGAGTTCCGCGCCGCCTGCCGCACCTACGCCGACGAGTGGATCACCAGGCAGGGCGAGGAGTTCCGGCGCTTAGGCGTGCTCGGCGACTGGACGCATCGCTATGCGACCATGGACTATGGCTCCGAAGCCGCCATCGTTCGGGAGTTCCACAAGTTCCTGATGTCCGGCCAGCTCTATCGCGGCTCCAAGCCCGTGATGTGGAGCCCGGTGGAGCGCACGGCGCTGGCCGACGCCGAGGTCGAGTACCACGACCACACAAGCCCGACGGTCTGGGTGAAGTTTCCGGTGCTTGCTTTGCAGGAAATCGAAACCAATCGGCCTGTCGGTCACCAGATCGAAGGCCACAAACGTGCAATCAGCAACGAATGGCACCCGGAGTTTCTTGGCGCCTCCATCGTCATCTGGACGACCACCCCCTGGACCATGCCCGCCAACCGGGCCATCGCCTTCGGCCCGACCATCGCCTACGGCCTCTATGAGGTCCAGTCGATGGAAGCGGACCTCGCCTTCGAGCCCTGGGCCAAGCGCGGCGATCTGTTGATCTTGGCGGACAAGCTGGCGGACGACGTGGCGAAGGCCGCCAAGATCGCCACCTGGACGCGGGTGCAGGACGTCGACCCCGCGGGTCTTGTCTGCCGCCACCCGCTGCACGGGCATGGCTATGAGTTCGAGGTCCCCCTCCTCGCCGGCGACCACGTGACGGACGATGCGGGGACGGGCTTCGTGCACACCGCGCCGGGGCATGGCGTGGACGACTATCATGTGTGGCTGGCCTCCGGTCGCCGGGAGATCCCCGAGACCGTGGACGCGGACGGGCGCTATTACGACGACGTGCCCCTGTTCGGCGGGCTGGCGGTCATGGAGACCGAGGGCAAGAAGGCGGGCAAGTTCGGCCCGGCCAACGGCGCGGTGATGGACAAGCTGATCGAGGCGGGCAACCTCCTCGCCCGCGGCCGTCTGGAGCATTCCTATCCACACAGCTGGCGGTCCAAGGCGCCTGTGCTCTATCGCAACACGCCGCAGTGGTTCATCCGCATGGACGCGCCCCTCGCCGACGGCCGCACCCTGCGCCAGACGGCGCTGGAGGCCATCGACGCCACGGCCTTCTACCCGGAAGCCGGACGCAACCGCATCCGCAGCATGGTGGAAAGCCGCCCCGACTGGCTGGTCAGCCGCCAGCGCGCCTGGGGCACGCCGCTCGCTCTGTTCGTGGACAAGCAGACTCGGGAGCCTCTGCGCGACAAGGCGGTCAACGCCCGCATCCATGCGGCCATCGAACAGGACGGCGCCGACGCCTGGTTCACCCGCGATCCGGCCGAGTTCTTAGGCCCCGGCCGCAACCCCGACGACTACGAGAAGATCGACGACATCCTCGATGTCTGGTTCGATTCCGGCTCGACCCACGCCTTCACCCTGCGCACACCCGACGGCGAGGTGCGTAAAGATTCAGCCTGGCCGGCGGACGTCTATCTTGAAGGCTCGGACCAGCATCGCGGCTGGTTCCAGTCCTCCCTGCTCGAAGGCTCGGGCACGCGGGGCCGGGCGCCCTACAACGCGCTGGTGACCCACGGCTTCACCCTTGATGAGAAGGGTCAGAAGATGTCGAAGTCGATTGGCAACTCCATCGAGCCGCAGGAAGTGATCCGCGATTCCGGCGCCGAGATCATCCGCCTGTGGACCGCGACGGTCGACTATTCGGAAGACCAGCGCATCGGCAAGCAGATCCTCGGCACCGTCACCGACGCCTATCGCAAGCTGCGCAACACGCTGCGATACCTGCTCGGCGCCCTCGACGGCTTCACCGAAGACGAGCGGGTCGGCGTCGAGGAGATGGAGCCGCTGGAGCGCTACATCCTGCACCGCATGTGGGAGATCGATTCTGTGGTGCGCGAGGCCTATGAGGGCTACCGCTTTTCGGAGGCCTGGCGCGCGGTCAGCCAGTTCTGCAATCAGGACCTGTCGGCGCTCTATTTCGATATCCGCAAGGACAGCCTCTATTGCGACCGGCCGGACAGCCTGCGCCGCCGGGGCGTGCGGACGGTGATGGATCTCGCCTT
>CAIUZX010000119.1 GCA_903903715.1 uncultured Caulobacterales bacterium | reverse complement strand
TCGATCCTCAGCAGTTGATTGTACTTCGCGAGCCGGTCCGATCGTGCGAGCGACCCGGTTTTGATCTGACCGCAGTTGGTCGCGACAGCGAGATCGGCAATTGTGGCGTCCTCGGTCTCACCCGAGCGGTGCGACATCACAGCGGAGTATCCCGCACGCTGGGCCATCGAGACCGCATCGAGCGTTTCGGAGAGGGTGCCGATCTGGTTCACCTTGATCAGGATCGAGTTGGCCAACCCCTTGCCGATCCCATCGGAAAGTCGCTTGGGGTTGGTCACGAAAAGATCATCGCCGACGAGTTGGCAGCGATCCCCCAAGGCTTCGGTCAGCGCCGCCCAGCCTTCGAAGTCGTCCTCGGCACAGCCATCCTCGATCGACAGGATCGGGTACTTCTTGGTCAGATCGGCGAGATAGGCGACCATCCCTGCCTGGTCGAGGGTCTTGCCCTCCCCTTCCAGATGATATTTGCCGTCCTTGAAGAACTCGGTGGAGGCGACGTCGAGAGCGAGCCAGAAGTCCTTGCCTGGGGAGTAACCCGCCTTCTCTCCCGCCATCATGATGAACGCGAGCGCCGCGTCGGCTGACGCGAGATTAGGCGCAAAGCCGCCTTCGTCACCGACATTGGTATTGTGCCCGGCGCGCTTCAGCTCGGCCTTCAGGGCGTGAAAGATCTCCGCCCCCATGCGCAAGCCGTCGCTGAACGTCTGCGCGCCGGCGGGCACCAGCATGAACTCCTGAATGTCGATGGGGTTGTCCGCGTGGGCGCCGCCATTGATGATGTTCATGAGCGGAGTGGGCAAGACGCGCGCCTGAACCCCGCCGATATAGCGGTAAAGCTCCAGGCCAGAGCTGCCCGCCGCCGCCTTGGCGACCGCGAGGGACACGCCCAGAATGGCGTTTGCGCCCAGACGACTCTTGTTGGGCGTGCCGTCGAGCGCGATCAGCGTATTGTCGATCCGGCGCTGATCTTCAGCGGTGAAGCCCGACAGGGTGTCGAAGATCTCACCATTGACCGCATCGACGGCGCCGAGAACACCCTTGCCAAGGTAGCGCTTGGCATCACCATCGCGACGCTCGACCGCTTCATGGGCGCCGGTGGAGGCGCCCGAAGGCACTGCAGCGCGGCCGAAGGCGCCATCTTCCAAGATCACATCGACTTCGACCGTGGGATTGCCGCGGCTGTCCAGGATTTCGCGGGCGAGGATATCGACGATCTCGGTCATGGGGCGGTCCTGAAGCTCTGAAGAGGTGGCGCTGGCTTAGCCGTCCCCTGCCCTTCTGGTCAACCGCGCTTGACCTCTCCTGCCAGTACGCAATGGTGAGGGGCATAAAAATTCGGAGACACTCAGAATGATCACCATCGACAAAGAAGACGGCGTCGCTGTCCTGACCCTCGACCGGCCGGAGGCGATGAACGCTCTGTCCAAGGCCCTGCGGCGCGCCCTGTATGACGGCCTCAAAACCCTGGAGGCTGATCCTGAGGTGCGTGTGATCATTCTGACCGGCGCGGGCGACCGCGCCTTCACAGCTGGCCTTGATCTGAAGGAACTGGGCTCGGATCCTGGCGGCATGTCCGCAGCGAATGCAGCGTCTGCCGACGCCAACCCCGTGAAGGCTATCGAGACCTGTTCCAAGCCGGTCATCGGCGCTATCAATGGCGTCGCCATAACTGGCGGGTTTGAAGTGGCGCTGGCCTGCGACATTCTCATCGCTTCGGAACGCGCGCGGTTCGCCGACACCCACGCCCGGGTCGGCATCCTCCCCGGTTGGGGTCTGTCCCAGAAGCTGTCTCGCCTGATTGGCGTCTATCGCGCCAAGGAGCTGTCCCTCAGCGGAAACTTCCTCGACGCCAGGACCGCGGAAGCCTGGGGGCTGGTCAATCGTGTTGTGGCTCATGAGGACCTGTTGCCGCAGGCCAAGCGGCTCGCACAGGACATCGCGTCTGTCCCGGCCGACGCAGTCCAACAGTACAAGAAGCTCATCGACGAGGGCTTCGCGATGACGTTCGGGGACAGCCTCAAGCATGAGACTGCGACGACGTCGAAGCTCAACGCGGCGGTGACGCCGGAGGCGGTCGAGGCGCGGCGCGCTCAGGTCCAGGCGCGCGGGCGCACGCAGGCCTGACAGCTTCGCCTCAGAACGACGATAGCGCGACACGTCCAACGCCAAAAAAAACTCCCGCCCGGCGAAAGCTGGGCGGGAGTTTCGAATGTCGTTCCGACGATTTCACCCCAATGGGCGTGGAAATCAGTCTTCCTTCGGCGTCAGGACCTGACGGCCCTTGTACATGCCGGTCTTGAGGTCGATGTGGTGAGGACGGCGCAGTTCGCCGGTGTCCTTGTCTTCCACATATGAATTGGCGGCGAGCGCGTGGTGCGAACGACGCATGTTCCGGCGCGAAGGCGAGGTTTTCCGCTTGGGGACGGCCATGGCGAGGTGTCTCGTGATCTGGGGACGAGGTGGCCCTCGTCGACGGAATAATGAGCGGGCGGCGATCGCTCGCCTTCGCGTGAGCGCGGGGTTATGACGGACTTAGCCCGCGAATGCAAGTCCCGGAGACACGGTCAAACGAGACGGCTTTGCTCGACCGCGGCAGCGACGAAACTTGCAAACAACGGATGAGGCGCAAATGGCCGGCTCTTGAGCTCGGGATGGTACTGCACACCGATGAACCAGGGATGGTCATCCCGCTCCACCGTCTCCGGCAACACGCCGTCGGGTGACATGCCGCGGAACTTGAGGCCAGCAGCCTCCATACGCTCACGGTAGGCCACATTGACTTCCCACCGGTGGCGATGGCGCTCGGAGACGATCGTCGATTGATAGATTTCGGCGATTTTCGAGCCCGGTTCAAAATGCGCGGTGTAGGCGCCCAGTCGCATGGTCCCGCCAAGGTCATCGCCGACATGGCGCACCTCTCGGTCATTACCGCGGACCCATTCTGTCATGAGCCCCACAACAGGTTCGGTCGACTCGCCAAATTCCGTGGAAGAAGCGTTAGGCAGTCCACACAGATTCCGCGCCGTCTCGATGACCGCCATCTGCATGCCGAAGCAGATGCCGAAATACGGCACGCGACGCTCCCGCGCGAACTGCGCCGCGCGGATCTTGCCTTCTGCGCCTCGCTCACCGAAGCCCCCCGGCACCAGAATGCCATGGACGCCCTCCAGGCGCGCAGCCGCCGCCCCGGGCTCACCTTCGAAAGTCTCGCTTTCAACCCAGTCGAGATTGACCTTCACGTTGTTGGCGACACCACCGTGGACCAGCGCCTCGATCAAGGATTTATAGGCGTCCTTGAGCACCGTGTATTTGCCGACGACCGCAATGGTCACGTCGCCGTCGGGCTTGGACAAGCGCGCCGCGATCTGTTCCCAGCGCTTCAGATCCGGTTCCGGCGCGTCCGCGATACCGAAGGCCGCCAGCACCTCGGCATCGAGACCTTCGCGGTGATAATCCAGGGGAACAGTATAAATTGACGCGCTGTCCATGGCCTGGATCACCGCGCTTTCGCGGACGTTACAGAACTGGCCGATCTTCCGCTTCTCCTCGGCCGGGATTTGCTGCTCGCAGCGGCACAAGAGGATGTCCGGTTGGATGCCGATCGCGCGCAGTTCCCGAACGGAGTGCTGGGTCGGCTTGGTCTTCATCTCCCCGGCCGTCTTGATGAACGGCAGAAGGGTCAGGTGGATGTAGACGGCGTGCCCACGGGGCAGTTCCTGCCCCAGCTGGCGGATCGCCTCAAAGAATGGCAGGCCTTCGATATCGCCAACCGTGCCGCCGATCTCCACAAGGACGAAGTCGACGTCCACCCCGTCCTCGGCAAACGCGTCAGCCCGTACGAAACGTTTGATCTCATCTGTGACGTGAGGAATGACCTGCACGGTGGCGCCGAGATAGTCGCCGCGCCGTTCCTTCTCGAGGATCTTCTTGTAAATCTGGCCGGTAGTGACGTTGTCACCCCGGGTAGCCGAAACGCCGGTGAAGCGTTCGTAGTGACCAAGATCGAGGTCCGTCTCGGCCCCGTCATCGGTCACGAAGACTTCCCCGTGCTGATACGGGCTCATCGTGCCCGGATCCACGTTGAGGTACGGATCGAGTTTGCGCAGCCGGACACGGTACCCGCGCGCCTGCAAGAGAGCGCCAAGCGCTGCTGATGCGAGACCTTTGCCGAGGGAGGACACCACGCCGCCGGTGATGAAAATGTAGCGGGCCATGGGACTCCAGTTTACGAGTGATTCGCCGGATAGGCAGCACAAATCACCACACTCCGACGAAGATCGTAAGGATCCAGGTGTTGATACCTTGGTCAGTGCGGCTTTTTGGCGCCCGAGCCCTCAGGCGCCGGGTTCAGCGGCTTGGCCCCGGTCAGATTGCCGAAGGGGTCCGGGGCAGGTGTCGGTTGAACTTCAGGCTTCGGAGCGTCAAAACCTCCTGGCGCCTTCACCGGCGGCGGCGGAACGGTCGCAGGCGCGTTCTTCAGCCGATCGACAACAGAACCGTTGGACTTCAACTGGCCAGAACAAACCGTCAACGTGAGGCACATAAAGAAGAAAAGCCCCGCCAGGATCCATGTCGTCCGCGTCAGCAGGTCGCCTGCGCCCCGGGTGCTCATGAAGCCGCCACCGCCCCCGCCCATGCCCAGCGCGCCGCCTTCAGACTGCTGGAGCAGGATGACGCCGATCAGCGCGATGCAGATCACGATCAGGATGGCGAGGAGGATGCCGAGCAACATGGTGGGGGTGCAGCCGATGTCTGAGAAAACGAAAGTGTCGAGGGGGCGATCCCGCCCTTCAACGTCAAGACGGCGCCTATATCACCGGTCGAGGGCCGTGGCCATAGGCGCCGCGGCGATCCGGAGTATGGTCACTCCGCCGCGCGGATGATTGGTAAAAAGTCCTTGGCGAGCAATGACGCCCCACCGACGAGCGCGCCGTCGACGTCCTGAGTGTGCAGAATATCCTGCGCATTGGATGGCTTCACCGACCCGCCATAGAGGATCGGGCGCGCTGCGCCGTTGGAAAACCGCTCCACCAGCAGGTCGCGAATGGCCCGATGCATGTTAGCGATTTCCTCAAGCGTCGGAGTCAGGCCCGTGCCGATCGCCCAGACGGGCTCATAGGCCACAACGAATGCGCGACCGTCGAGACTCATGGGCAGGGAATGCATGAGCTGATGTGAAACCACCTCTAGAGCCTGCCCCGCCTCCCGGTGGTCCAGCCGCTCTCCGACGCAGATGATGGGCTCGAGGCCTGCTCTAAGTGCGGCGTTGACCTTGCCGCTGACAACCGCATCATCTTCGTAATGCAGGCTCCGGCGTTCTGAGTGCCCGATGATGACGACCCGCGCCCCGGCGTCGTGCAGCATTTCGCCGGACGTGTCCCCGGTGAACGCCCCCGCGGCCTCTCCGTGCAGATCCTGAGCGCCGACCTCGACGATCGTCCGCGCGAGACGCTCTGCGATCCGATGCACCAGGATGGTCGGCGGACAGATAGCGACGCGAACCTTCGGCGGGTTCCGGGCAAGGTCTTCCGCCACGGTCACAGCCTCAACGATCTGGTTCGACAGACCGTTCATTTTCCAGTTTCCGGCTATGAGCTTACGAACCGACACCATCCCACTCCCCCTGCCCGACAAAGCTTCCGGACCTTCAACCAAAAGTCGGTGCAACGCGTATGCCAAAGCTCTCCCGAAGTCGACCGCCGGTCGACGCCCGGTGAAGCCGCCTTGATGTGGCCCTCAGGCGTCATCTATAGGAGCAGTCAACATGTGACGCGACGCTGTCGGCGTGGCGTCTTCACGGGCGCCCTTCGGCGTTCCTTCAACAAGGTCTAACGCGCCCATGCTCGCCCAGATCCGCGCCTTTTCAAACACGATCTACGCCAAGGCGATCATGTTCCTGCTACTCGTCGCCATGGCCGCGTTCGGCGTGCAGGGCGTGTCTCACATGGGCGGCATCAAGGACACGGTCGTAGAAGCCGGTGGGCGATCGATTAATTCCCAGAAGTTTCGGCACTATTTTGACAGCTACAAGAAGCAGATCGAGGAACAGCAAGGCCAGCCCATCCCGCTGGATGAGTTGATGAAAGCCAATATCGACGGGCGTCTCGCCGCCGAACTGGCCTCCGAGGAGTCAGTCGCTGAATTGATAACCCGCGAAGGCGTCAGGCCCTCTGACAAGCTTGTGATGGACAAGATTGGTCACAATCCACGGCTTATAGACCCCATCACCGGCAAGTTCGACGACAAGGCCTACAAGACGCTTCTCGCTCAGAACGAACTGACAGCTCAGGACTTCGAAGGCAGCCTTCGCGACCAACAGGCGCAGTCGCACTTCGGATCCGGACTTGGGGCCGGCGCAATCGCCCCGGCGATCTACGCGGCGCTGGGCGCGGCGTACGAGCAGGAAAATCGAACGGTCAGGTTCCTGTTGCTGTCGCCTCAGACAATAGGCGGGCCGGTGCAGCCCAGCGATGCGCAACTGTTGGCCTACATGAAGGCGCACGCCGACCAGCTGGTGAAGCCTGAATCCCGGACGATCACCCTCGTCCGGTTTTCCGCTGCGCAGATCGCGCCCACGATCAACCCGAGCGATGCGGATCTCAAGAAGCGGTACGATTTCGAGAAGGATTCTCTCTCCAAGCCGGAACTTCGAACGGTCACTCAGCTCGTGTTGCAGAACGCCGCTCAGGCAAACGAAGCGTCGCAGCGTATCCGCAGCGGTCAATCGCCGGCGGACGTCGCCAAGGTCCTGAAAGTCACTGCTCCACAGGAATTGCGAGACACGCCGAAGTCCAGAATCGCTGACCCGAAGGTCGCTGACACAGCCTTCAGCCTCAAGGCCGGCGAAGTGTCCGGGCCGATCCAGGGCGCCTTGGCGTGGGCCGTGGTCAAGGTGACCGGCGTCACGCCCGGGCACGAGGCCACATTCAGCGAAGTCCGCGACCGTCTCGTTCAGGAGGCCCGCAAGGCCCAGTCGGCAGATCGCGCGCTTGAGCTGTCCAAGAAGTATGATGACCTGCATTCCGGCGGAACAGGACTGGTCGAAGCCGCAAAAAAGGTTGGCGCGCAAGTGGTTCAACTGCCCGCCATCACCAAGGACGGTCACACGACCGATGGTCGCCAGCTCCAGCTGCCGCCGAAATTCCTCCAGGCCGCGTTCAATCTCGCCAAGGGGGGCGAGACTGAGGGCGTCGAAGAAGCTGCGCCGGGAGAGTACTACGCCATCCGGATCGAGGACGTGACCCCGCAAGGCCCCTTCAAGCTAGAGGAGGTGCGCGGTCCGCTCACCCAGCAGTTGGTGCGTGAAGATCTCGTCAAGCGCCTTCAGGCAAAAGCGGATGACCTCGCCGCCCGCGTGCGCAAGGGACAGTCACTCGATGACGTCGCAAAGTCCGTCGGCGCCCAGGTCAATTCGATCAAGGGGCTTTCCCGCGGTGACCGGCAGGCGGGACAAAGCCTGGGTGGTCAGTTCATGAACGCCGTGTTTGGCTCCAAGACCGGTGAAGTGGCGACGGCCTTGATGCCGGCAGGCGTCGCGGTGCTTCGCATCGAGACCTCCAGTCCTGGCGACACGGCGAACATCGCAAGGCAGGCTCAAGCGCAACGCACGGCGATCGCTAGCGCGATCAGCCGGGATTTCGCCGAAGCCACCCGGGACGCTGCGCGTACACTGATCAAGCCGCGCACGGATCTGAAGCGCGCACGCGCCGCGGCGGGGGGGGACCCCGACACGCTGAATGTTGATCCTGCGGCGGCGAAGACGACCTCTGATCCCGCGAAACCGGCGAAGCGTGCGCCATGATCGATGCGCGGTTCCCCGCGTTTGATACCTTTCAAACGCGCTACCTCGCCGGTGAAGCCCAGATCGTTTGGACGAGGCTGATCGACGATCTCGAGACCCCGGTTGCGGCTTACCTGAAGCTGGGCCACGGCAAGCCGTACACCTTTCTGTATGAGTCCGTCGAAGGCGGCGCCTGGCGGGGGCGCTACTCGATCATCGCCCTCGATCCAGACCTCGTCTGGCGCGCAAACGGCGATTCGGCTGAAATCTCTGAGGGCGCCGATATTTCCAGGGGACAATTCACGCCCGAATCCGTCGACACACTAACCTCACTTCGCCGCCTCGTCGAAGCATCGCGCCTACCGATACCATCGCCACTGCCACCTATGGCGGCCGGTCTGTTCGGTGTGCTGGGCTATGACATGATCCGTCTGGCGGAGCCCCTCGGCCCAGCGAACCCGGACCCGCTCGATCTGCCCGATGGCGTGATGATCCGGCCTCAAATCATCGCCGTATTCGACTCTGTCGTTCAGGAAATTATTTTGTGCACCCCGGTGCGGCCAAAGTCGGGTGTGACTTCGGATACGGCCTATAAATCGGCCCTTGGCAGACTGACCGCCATCGAAACGACGTTGAAGGGCCGACTCGACGCGCGGGCCGAGCCTGAACCATCTGCAACAGCGCCACTCACCTCGAAAGTCGATCGCAGCGCCTATGGCGAGATGGTCGAGAAGGCCAAATCCTACATCGCTGCAGGCGACATCTTTCAGGTCGTTCCGAGCCATCGGTTCAGCGCGCCCTACCCTGCTGACCCGTTCGGGTTTTACCGGTCTCTCCGCCGCACCAACCCCTCGCCCTTTCTTTTCTTCCTAAACTTCGGCGAGTTCCAGTTGGCCGGGTCGAGCCCTGAGATCCTCGTCCGGCTGAGAGACGGTAAAGTCAGCATCCGACCGATCGCTGGCACCCGGCGCCGGGGCAAGACTCCCGAGGAGGACGTCGCCCTTGAGGCCGAACTTCTCGCCGATCCCAAGGAACGAGCAGAGCACCTTATGCTGCTCGATCTTGGTCGAAACGACGTGGGGAGAGCCGTCATGCCGCGTCCCGGCCAGAACGCGGCCGCGACCGGACCAAGAGTGCGGGTGACGGAAACCTTCGTCATCGAGCGCTACAGCCACGTGATGCATATCGTCTCAAACGTGGAAGGAGACGCACCGCAGCCCGTTGATCCGATTGACGTGATCTTGACCGCGCTGCCCGCCGGCACCTTGTCAGGCGCGCCGAAAGTGCGCGCCATGCAGATTATCGACGAGCTCGAGACCGAGAAGCGAGGTCTGGGCTACGGCGGCGCCGCCGGCTACATATCCGCCGACGGGTCGCTTGACACCTGCATCGTGCTCCGAACAGCTCTGTTCAAGGACGGGATGATGTACGTGCAGGCGGGTGGCGGCGTCGTCGCAGACTCCGACCCGGATGCGGAGTACGAGGAAACTCTGCACAAGTCCGACGCCCTTCGTCGGGCCGCGGAAGAGGCGTGGCGGTTTTCGTAAGTCTACCGTTTCGCGGCGGGCGCTTTGACCACGCCCCAAACGGACGTCTCGAACCGCTGCGCGCCGTGATCAAGACCTGGCGCGCCGAAGATGATGGCCGCGGCCGACATGATCGCAGTTACCGCAGCAAAGGCGGCCGCCGCGAGCAAGTGACGCCACCTTGGGCCGCTGCGGTAGGCTGGGGCCGCCAGTCTCAGGCGAACAGCTTCGAACGCCGCCTTGTTGTGCTGGTTGAAATGTCCCATGGGCAGTAATTGAGGGTGTCTCAAGCCGCATTGCAACCGCCGAACAACCGCGGCGGATTGATCGTTCTCCAAATTGGACTTAACACCCGAATTCCTAAAGCCGCTCAAGGCTCGGCAAGGCAGGCGCCGCATGATCCTCGTGATCGATAATTATGATAGCTTCACCTACAACCTTGTCCATTACCTAGTGGAATTGGGCGCCGAGGTGGACGTGCGACGGAACGACGCTCTGTCCGCCACCGAAGCCCTCGCCCTCCGACCTGACGCCGTCCTCCTCTCGCCAGGCCCCTGCACGCCGGACGAGGCGGGCATCTGTCTGGATCTGCTCCGCAGCGCACCGGAGAGCCTACCCATACTGGGAGTTTGTCTCGGACATCAGTCGATCGGCCAGGCGTTTGGCGGCAAGGTCATTAGCGCCAAGGCCCTGATGCACGGTAAGACCAGCGAAATCCGGCACGACGGAAAGGGCGTATTCGCGTGCCTTCCGTCTCCGTTCACAGCGGCGCGCTATCACAGTCTCGCCGTTCGGCTGGAGGATCTGCCGGATGTGCTCGCACCCAATGCATGGACCGAGGACGGTGAAATCATGGGCCTCGCCCATAAGACCCGGCCTATTCACGGCGTTCAGTTCCACCCAGAAAGCTACGCGACGGAGCATGGTCATCAGTTGCTGGCGAACTTCTTGGCTTTGGCCGGTTTGCCTTCGCCCAAGCGCAACGCCGCCTGATAGCTCGGCAAAGCCCCGTGTCGCAAGCCTTCAAACCACTGCTCAATCGTCTGGCCGGCGGTGAAATCCTGTCGGAAGACGAAACGCACGGCTTCTTCTCAGCTTGTCTGCGGGGAGAGCCGACCCCCGCGCAGATCGCCTCAGCCATCACTGCGCTGAGGGTGCGGGGAGAAACCGTTGGTGAGATCACCGCATGCGCCAGGGCCATGCGAGAAGCTGCGTTGCCGCTCGTTCACAGCTTCGATGTGGTCGACACTTGCGGAACTGGCGGAGACGGCGCGCACACCTACAATATTTCGACGGCGGCTGCACTGGTGGCGGCGGGCGGCGGCGTAAAGGTCGCCAAACATGGCGGACGAGCGGTCTCATCCTTGTCAGGCTCTCCCGACGTGTTTGCTGCGTTAGGCGTCGATCTGCAGGCGAGTTCGGAGCGCCAGACGTCGGCGCTGGCGTCAGCGGGGATCTGTGTGCTGTTCGCGCCAAACCACCATCGCGCCATGCGCCACGTCGCCCCGGTGCGGAGCGAGCTCGGGTTTCGCACCCTGTTCAACCTGTTGGGCCCGCTCTCGAACCCTGCCGGCGCGCGGCGCCAGTTGCTGGGCGTTTATGACCAGAAACTGGTGGAGCCTGTGGCGGAAGTGCTTGGCCGTCTGGGCGCGCAGCATGCCTGGGTTGTCCACGGGAACGGCCTGGACGAGATCACAACAACAGGACAAACCGTTATTTCAGAATGGAAAAATGGCTCTGTCCGCACCTTCCGTATCGATCCGGAGATGTTTGACCTGCCGCTTGTCGATGTCAGCGCGCTTCGAGGCGGAGACGCCATTGAGAATGCGGAGGCGATCCGAAATCTACTGGACGGCGCCACAGGCCCCTATCGCGACATCGTCATCCTCAACGCAGCAGCCGTCTTCGTGATCGCCGGGATGGCGAATGATCTGCACGACGGCCTTACCCTCGCAAGACGGTCCATCGACACCGGCGCGGCGAAGGCCGCGCTTGACCGCCTCGTCGCCCTGACAGGACTTACGCAATGAGCGCCGACATCCTCGCCCGCATAGCGGCCTACAAGCGTGTTGATGTCGATGCCCGCAAGTTGAAGGCGACGATTGCGGACCTTGAGCGGCAACTCTCGGCCATATCGCCGCCGCGAGGATTTCGCGACAAGCTCACCTCCACCCACGCCGCCCGACCGGATCGCCTCGCATTGATCGCCGAAATCAAGAAGGCCAGCCCCTCCAAAGGTCTCATTCGGGAAGACTTTGATCCTCCCGCCCTCGCCAGAGCCTATGAAGCGGGCGGTGCAGCGTGCCTCAGCATCCTGACGGACACCCCGAGTTTTCGGGGCGCTGACGATCACTTTCGCACGGCGCGGGCGGCCGTCGCGCTACCTTGCATCCGTAAGGAATTTCTGGTCGATCCTTGGCAGGTGCTAGAATCCCGCACCCTGGGCGCTGACGCCATACTGGTGATTCTCTCCATGATCGACGATCACCTCGCCCGATCTCTGATGGAGGAAGCCCGGCGCCTTGGCATGGACGCGCTGGTCGAGGTGCATGACGAGACGGAGATGGTCCGGGCCTGCGATCTCGGGGCGGACCTCGTGGGTGTGAATAACCGCGACCTGCGCACCTTCACCGTGGACCTCGCCAATACCGAACGTCTGGCGGGGCTCGCGCCAAGGGACGCGGTGCTGGTCACCGAGAGCGGTATCTTCACGCCGCAGGACGTCGCACGTCTCGCGCAGTCCGGGGCCAGCGCGATGCTCGTCGGCGAGAGCCTGATGCGACAGCCCGACGTCGCGGCGGCTGCGCAAGCCCTTCTCGCCTGACAGCCGAATTTCATCCGGTAATTGACTATTAACCCGGAACATCTACAGAACGTGCATGATTTGTTCCCGGCGCATCCGGGGATTCGGCGGAGCACGCAGCCCACATGCTGACACGCAAACAGCACGAACTCTTGATGTTCATCCATGAACGGATCAAGGAAACCGGCGTCTCGCCGTCCTTCGATGAGATGAAGGAGGCGCTCGACCTCGCCTCCAAGTCCGGAATCCACCGTCTGATCACGGCGCTTGAGGAGCGTGGCTTCCTGCGGCGACTGGCGCACCGGGCCCGTGCCCTGGAGGTGGTCCGTATGCCCGACCAGGCGACGACCAGCGCGCCTCCCGGCGGCCGCAAGTCCTTTCAGCCCCGCGTCATCGAAGGCGCCGCGCCAGCCGCCCCCTTTGCCGCCAACGACGTTCGTGAGCTGTCTGTTTTGGGCCGTATCGCCGCGGGCACGCCGATCGAAGCGATCCAGCATGAGCGGGAGCGCATGCCTGTGCCTGAAAGCCTTCTGGGGTCTGGCGATCACTTCGTGCTGGAAGTCCAGGGCGACAGCATGATCGAGGCCGGCATTTTCGATGGGGACTATGTGATCATCAAGCGCACCGACAACGCCAACAATGGCGACATTGTCGTGGCGCTCGTGATGCAGGAGGAAGCGACCTTGAAGCGCTTGCGGCGCAAGGGAGGCGCGATTGCGCTTGAGCCTGCGAACCGCGCCTATGAAACCCGCATCTACGGCCCTGATCAGGTTGAGGTGCAGGGCAAACTGGTCGGCCTGATCCGCCGCTATCAGTAGGATTGCGGCGGCGGCCGGGTCCAGGGTCGTTGGCCGCGATGCGGGCCGACCCAGTCCAGTCGCCATCCGCCAGCTTGAGCGTATAACTCCACCGCGCCATAGCGCCTGAACAGTTCGGACGTCAGGACAAGCGGTCTGGGGCATTCGACTACCGTTAGGCTGGCGTGCGCCTTGAAGATCAGAATGTCCGTCTCGCAAAGCTTGCGCAGCGTCTCTGCGCCCGGATGACGGCGGGTGAACCAGAGTCCGATCCTGGGGCTGACACCCGTTGGATCAATACAGAAGTCACGCCCACAGTCCGCTGCCTCTGGGGCCGGTCCCGTCGCCAGGCCACGGTGCTGCGCGAAGCTCTCCAGCGCGAATGGATGGCGATCCGCGCGCAGCGTGTAAGCCCGCCCCTGGGAGACGTGTGCCGCGTTGTCCCCGTTCGCATTGATCCAGGCGATCGGCGACGGCTGGCGCGGCCATACGAACACCGCCAGCGCGGCAACGACGCCGATCCACCGCAACTTTCCTTTCCACAGGATCGCGAAAATCAGCCCGGCGAATGAGAGCGCAAGAGCTTCCTCGGGCGCGCTGGACACACGGATCTGAGCCGATGGAAGACCGGAAAACAGTTTTCCAATTCCAATCACGCCTTCCGCAGCCGCTGCGATGGTCCAGTAGACGGGCGCCATGACCATGTGGTGAATATTCAAGCTCTCCCCCACTACGGCCGCCGCTATCGACGGCATCAGGATTGCGCTGGCCACGAAGTCCGCGAGGAGGTTGGCGGGCGTTCCGTAGAGGGTGACCTGATTGAAATGTTGGGCCGCGAACGGCGCGGTGGCCATCCCCGCCACGGTCGCGACGACGGCCAATCCGACCAGGCTGTCGAACACCCTCTGCAGAGCCCGGAAGACAAGTGGAACATCGCGGGACGTCGATGTGTTGTGGGGTCGCGCTTCAGCCAGGGCGATCAGGGCCCCTGTCGCGCAGAACGACATCTGAAAGCCCGGCTGGACAACACATTCCGGCTCGAGGGCCAAGACAACGAGCGCAGCGACTGACAAGGAATGCAGACTGAACGCGCGTCTCCCAAGGATCATGGCCAGGAATGCGATTCCCGCGGTGATCGCGGCGCGGCGCGCTGGTGGGTGCGCGCCGGACAGGGCGAGATATGCAATCACGGTCGCCAACCCGCCTATGGCGGCGATGACCTTGCCGGGCGCGCGCAGGGCCAAGGCTGGCCAGGCGGCGACGCCCCATCTCAGCGCCCAATAGATGAATCCCGTGATCGCCGCGGTATGCAAACCAGCGATGGCGAGCATGTGGGCCAACCCCGAGCCGCGAAGCGCATCCTCGGCGGACTGCGACAGCCAAGCTTCATGGCTGGTCGTCACCGCCGCCGCCAAACCTGCGGCGTCGTCCGACACGGAGGTCCAGCGATGAAGATCTGATGTCAGGCGGCTCGCCAGGGACCAACGCCAGCGGTTGATCAGAATCTCGATCCGGTCAGCTATAGGCGTCTCCGCCGCCCCCAACCTCAACACCGGTCCAACCGCCGCCCCGACGGCGCCGATCCGCTCGAAGAAGGCGTCCCGAGCAAAATCATAACCGCCGACGGACGATGGCCCCGCAGGGGGATTGAGGATTGCAGAGAATGCGATGCGGTCTCCGGGTTCAATTTCACTGGCTTGCTGCGTCACGATCCGGATACGCGCCGGTAGAACGGCAGCCGAAAGATCGCCTATCGTTACCGGAGAGATCAGGAGGCGGCGTCGTTGGGCGCTCGCCGCGCGGATATCCACGACGTTCCCAATAATATGAACACTTCCAAGCCGATCGGGAATGACGGGCGCATCAACGATCCGGGTCCTGAGATCCGCGACGAGATAGCCGCCGAGCCCGAAAGCGGTCAGGATCAAACCGATGGTGGCTGCTCGCGCCGCGTTGAGCTTTGCGGTGAATCCCGCGCCTACGGCGACGACCACACACAGACCGGTGACGAGCAGTACAGAGGACGGCTCAGCGGGCCGGAAATACAGCGCAGCGCCGGTTCCGAAGGCCACCGGTCGCCAAAGTGGCCAGCGGTCGATCTGGCGCCTAAGCGTATCATTAGCGCGCCGCAGGAAGAGGTCGCCCCATCCGACGCTAGGCCTCGGCGTCAAGGGCGTGTTAGGAGCGGTTCCCTCCCGTCCAAGGTCTGCAAGGCCCACCATGTCCCCTCGCCCCGTCGTGACCCGCTTCGCCCCATCGCCCACCGGCTTTCTGCATATAGGCGGCGCCCGTACGGCGTTGTTCAACATGCTCTATGCACGGCATAAGGGTGGAACGTTTCTGCTACGGGTCGAGGACACGGATCGCGAACGGTCGACTGAAGCCGCCGTCGCGGCGATCTTCGAAGGCTTGAACTGGCTGGGAGTGAAACCAGACGCGGAACCCGTCTTCCAGGCCGCCCGGGCCGATCGCCATCGCCAAGCGGTGATGACGCTCTTGGAAACCGGACACGCCTACCGCTGCCACCTCACGGTTGAAGAGCTGGAGGCAGAACGAGAGCGCGCCCGGGCGGAGGGTAGAGCCATCCGCTCGCCTTGGCGGGACCGGGTTCACAACGACCCCGACGCGCCGCACGTGATACGCTTCAAAGGGCCGCTCGAAGGCGAGACGGTGATCGACGATCTCGTGAAGGGACAGATTCGCTTCCGCAACATAGACCTCGACGATCTTGTGCTGCTGCGTACCGATGGCGCGCCCACCTACAACCTCGCCGTCGTGGTTGACGACCACGACATGGGCGTCACGCACATCATTCGGGGGGACGACCACGTGAACAATGCGGCGCGGCAGACGCTTATCTATCAGGCGTTCGGCTGGGAGGTTCCGGCCATGGCGCACATCCCGCTGATCCACGGGCCAGACGGCGCCAAGCTGTCGAAGCGGCACGGCGCCCAGGCGGTGGGCGAGTTCGCTGACATGGGGTACCTCCCTGAGGCCATGCGCAACTATCTGACCCGGCTGGGCTGGGGTCATGGAGATTCGGAAATCTTCAGTGACGCCGAGGCCGTGTCCTGGTTCGATGTCCGCGATGTGGTGAAGTCTCCCGCCCGCCTAGACTGGGCCAAGCTCGCGTTCGTCAATGCGCACTACATCAAGGACGCGGACAATGAGCGCCTGGCCGATCTGGTGCGGGGCGACATTGCCCGGCGCGGCGAGACCCTGCCGGATGGGGTGGATCGACACCTCGCAACGCTCATCGAGCTATTGAAGGAAGGGGCGAAGTCGACCCTCGATATCGCCGCGAGCCTTGAATTCGTGATTAAGACCCGTCCGCTCTCCCTCGACGAGAAGTGCAAGGGCTTACTGACTGAGGAAACCCGTGCGCGCCTGTCGCGCCTTGCGGAACATCTCGCCGCCGTCGAATTCCAACGTGAACCGCTCGAAGCGGCGATCCGCGCGTTCGCGGGGCAGGAAGGCGTCGGGGTCGGCAAGTTCGGCGCAGCCCTGCGCGGTGTGCTGTCCGGTGGATCGCCCGCACCTGACCTCGCCACCGCTCTGACCGCGTTGGGCCGGGATGAGGCGCTCGGAAGAATCCTGGACGCCGTCAGCTAGCCGGCTGGCCCGACGGGCGTTTCCACTCCTGACGGATCTGTCGCAAATTTACCGCTTGTCGACGGTTGACGCGGTATGCAGTTGAGTTAATGCGGGCTAGCCGTTCGCGGTGCAGCAAGGTTGGGGATGAGAATGGAAAACAAGGTTGCGCCGGGCGGCGTCGCCCACATGCAGATCGGCGATAAGTCCGTCGAGCTGCCGATTCTGAAGGGCTCTACCGGGCCCGACGTTGTGGACATTCGAAAGCTCTACGCAGAAGCCGATGTGTTCACCTACGACCCCGGGTTCACCTCGACCGCCAGCTGCGAAAGCCAGATCACCTATATCGACGGCGACGCCGGTATTCTCCTTTATCGCGGCTATCCGATCGACGAGCTGGCGGAGAACTCGAGCTTCCTCGAGGTCTGCTACCTTCTGCTTCACGGTGAACTGCCCACGGCGACCCAGTTTGCCGAGTTCGAACGCACGATCACCTATCACACGATGCTGCACGAGCAGTTCGACCGCTTCTTCCAGACCTTCCGCCGAGATGCGCATCCCATGGCGATCATGGTTGGCGCCGTCGGCGCTCTTTCGGCGTTCTATCACGACTCCACCAACGTTCATGATGAGAAACAGCGGCAGATCTCTGCGCATCGCATGATCGCCAAGATGCCGACGATCGCGGCCCGCGCCTTCAAGTATGCAGTCGGCCAGCCGTTCGTGTATCCGCGCAATGAACTTGGTTACGCCGACAACTTCCTGCGGATGTGCTTCGCCGTCCCGGCGGAAGACTACAAGGTGAACCAGGTCCTCGCCAAGGCGATGGACAAGATTTTCATCCTGCACGCCGATCACGAACAGAACGCCTCGACCTCCACGGTCCGTCTGGCCGGTTCGTCGGGCGCAAACCCCTTCGCCTGCATCGCCGCGGGTATCGCCTGTCTGTGGGGCCCGAGCCACGGCGGGGCGAACGAAGAAGCCCTCAACATGCTGAAGGAGATCGGCACCGTCGACCGTATCCCTGAATATGTTCAAGGCGTGAAGGACCGCCGCTATCGCCTGATGGGCTTCGGGCATCGGGTCTACAAGAATTACGACCCGCGCGCCAAGGTGATGCAGAAGACCTGCCACGAGGTCCTGGACGCCCTCGGCAAGCGCGATGAGCCGCTTTTGCAGGTGGCCATGGAGCTGGAGCGGATCGCCCTGAGCGACCCCTACTTCGTCGAGCGCAAGTTGTACCCGAACATCGACTTCTATTCGGGTATAACCCTCAGCGCGATGGGCTTCCCAAGCGAGATGTTCACTGTGCTGTTCGCCCTCGCCCGCACAGTGGGCTGGATCGCGCAGTGGAAGGAAATGATCGAAGATCCGTCGCAGAAGATCGGTCGTCCGCGGCAGGTCTACACCGGTCCGGTCCAACGCTCCTTCGTGCCAATCGACAAGCGATAAAAGGAAGGCAGAGCTTCGGGAACGGCGCTCGACCCACTTGCTCAGAAATCCTGCGCCCGCTCGGTGGGATCGTCCGGCGGGCGCAGTCGATTTTGAGCCTCGAGATCGCCCAGTATGGCGAGGGCGGCGCGCTCGGACGGGTCGCCCTGTCCCCGGCCCATAAGCCTCAGCGCGGCGTTTTGATCAGCTATCTGATCGGTCCTGCGACGAGGATCCTTAAACAGCGCCGTCAGGCTCTGGGCGAGACTTTCCCCGGTGCAGTCCGCCTGCAGCCGCTCCGGCGCGATTTCCTTATCCGCGGCAATGTTGAACAGGGTGACGAACTTTGCCCGCATCAAGCGCCTCAGGACCGCATAGGACAGATCCCCGATCCGGTAGCCGATGACCATGGGGGCGCCGCAGAGGGCCAGCTCCGTCGCCACCGTCCCGCTCGCCGCCAGAGCAGCCGTACAGCCCGCCATGGTGTCGTACTTCAGGTCATCATCCTCGACGAGGATCACGGGCGTGGACCAGCCCGCCACAGCCGCCTTGACCTGCTCCCTGACCGTACTCGCGACGGGCACCACTACCGCCAGGCCTGGTGTCGTCGCGCTGAGCCGGGCGGCGGCCTCACCGAACGGTTCGGAGAGTCTTGCGATTTCGGCAGGTCGACTACCTGGAAGAACGAGCAGGATGGGCTGATCCTCTCCGAGTCCCAAGGAGGCCCGCGCCCGCGCACCGTTGACCTCGCCTAGATCCCGGTTGAGCGCAGGGTCCCCGACAAACGTCACGCGCAGCGGCAAGCCCGCGTAAAAGGGCGCATCCATCCTCTGCGTCGACAGGAGATGGTCCACCGCTCCCGCAAGGGTTCTGGCGCGCCCGGGCCGTGACGCCCAAACCTGCGGACCCACATACTTCACGATATGGATCCTGGGGGAAAGCTTGCGCAGCCTCTGCGCGACACGAAGGGAAAAGCCCCAGCTGTCGATCAGCACGGCCAGGTCCGGCTTGGTCAGGCGCGCAAGCTCGGAGATGTCGTCCGCACGCCTCTGAATGCGCCTCAGCGCCATAACGCCTTCAAAGAGACCGAGCACCGAAAGCTCGGACAGATCAAAGAGGCTTTCAAACCCCTGCTCGGCCATCTGGCGGCCGCCGACGCCCGCAAACTCAAAGGTCACGTCTGGGCGAAG
>CAIUZX010000118.1 GCA_903903715.1 uncultured Caulobacterales bacterium | reverse complement strand
GGCGGAAGAAGGGCAGGGCGCCGACGTCGCCGAGGCGCAAGGGATGCGCGCCGCCGTCGAACAGGCCAGATGCGACCAGACCCTCCACATCAGACGTGTCTACCGGGCCATAGCCGATGCGGCCCGCGTCCGTCTCCACCTCGACCAGCGTCTCCAGATGGAAGGCGCCGCGGGAGCCGTTGCGGACGATCTCTATATCGCGGCCTTCGCGCTTGGCGGCGGCGGTCAGCGCAGCGACGACCTCGTCAGCCCCAACGGCGACGGCGGCGGTGTCGCCGGGAACGAAGACGCGCACGCTCATGCCCGTACCGTCGCGATCAGGTTTTCGAGGCGCGCGCCTTCCAGCCGAGCGAGCGGGCGCTCATCCACCAGCGCCGCCGGTCCGCTGGCGCACAGACCAAGGCAGTAGGCCGGCTCCAGCGACACGCGGCCGTCCGAACTCGTCTCGCCCATGGAGAGCTTCAGCGCGCCGCACAGCTTTTCCGCCGCAGCCTCCGCGCCCCTGGCCTGACACGCCTCCGCCATGCAGAACTTCACCACGGTGCGCGCAGGGGGTGTGGTTCGGAAGTCCGTGTAAAAGGTGATGACCCCGTGAGTCTCGGCCTGCGACAGGTTCAGCGCGGCGGCGATGTCGGGGATCCGGTCAGGCGGCACATAGCCGAGCGCGTGCTGAATATCGTGCAGCAGGGGCAACAAGGCGCCCGGACGGTCCCGATGCCGGTCGATGATCGCGTCAAGGTCGGGCGTCATGGGCGGGATAGGTTTCCTCTTGTCGCGCGTCATCGCGCGCTTGATCGCACACTGTGATAAATGTTGTGTCATCCGTCGAGGGCTCCCGGAGAAAAGCTCATGCGTTCAACAGTTTTCAGATGGGGTGATCGAAAAAAGTGAAGGCGGCGGACGCTCCATCTGTGATCACCCCGGCGCTTGGAATAGCCCTGCGGAAGGGCGTGGCGTCGCCGATCTCGCGGGACTTGCCCGAGGAGACGCCCGTGGCGCTGGTCTATGACGGCTCGACCGAGGCGGTGATGCTGGCGACGCCCAAGGACCTTGAGGACTTCGCCCTGGGTTTCAGCCTGACCGAGGGGATGATCGCCTCGAAGAACGACATCAGAAGCCTTGAGGTCCTCGCCGTCGAGGGCGGAATGGAGGCGCGGATGTGGCTTAGCCCCGAGCGGTCACGGGCGGCGGCGGCGCGGCGGCGCTCGCGCATGGGGCCCACGGGCTGCGGCCTTTGCGGGGTGGAGAGTCTGGCCGAGGCCAACCGGGCCGTTCCTAAAATTCAGAAGGGCGTCAGCCTCACCTCGGCGGAGGTTCTGGCCGCGCGCAACGCCCTCGATGAGGCCGCTCGCCTCGGCGCCGCCACCCGCGCCACCCACGCGGCGGGGTTCTGGACGACAGCGGGCGGGCTCGTCCTCGTGCGCGAGGACGTCGGCCGCCACAATGCGCTGGACAAGCTTGCAGGCGCGATGGCGCTGGCGGGGATCGACGGATCTGACGGCGCAGTGGTGCTGACCAGTCGGGTGTCGCTGGAGATGGCGCAGAAGACGGCGATGATCAGCGCCTCGGTGCTGATCGCCATGTCCGCCCCCACGGCTCTGGCGGTTCGGGTGGCGGAACAAAGCGGCCTGACCCTCGTCGCTGTCGCGCGCAGCGACGGTTTCGAGGTCTTCACCCACCCCGAACGCATCGATTTCTCCGTGGGATGACATTTCTGCACGCAGGGATGTGAAATTGCCGCTTGGCGGCGCTTTTTCCGGCGGGCTACGAAGGTTTTTTACGTTCGAAGACGGATTCGCCGCGCCGCAATGAAATACTCCGCCTTCAACCTGTTTCGCGAGGGGCTCGCCGGGCACAAGGGCTGGCCGCAGGCCTGGCGGGACCCCGAGCCCAAGTCGCACTACGACATCGTGGTGATCGGCGGCGGCGGGCACGGCCTGACCACGGCCTATTACCTCGCCGCCCTGCACGGGGTGAGAAACGTCGCCGTGCTGGAGCGCAGCTGGATCGGCGGCGGCAACACCGGGCGCAACACCACCATCGTCCGCTCCAACTATCGCCAGCCCGCCCTTCACGCGCTGATGGAGCTCTCCCTAAAGCGCTGGGAGGGGATGAGCGACGAGATCAATTACAACGTCATGTTCAGCCAGCGCGGCGCGCTGTTCCTTGGTCACTCCGACAGCGACATGCTGCAGCTCGCCCAGAAGGGCGACGCCATGCGCGCGGACGGCATCGACGCCGAGCTGATGACCCGCGACCAGGTCGCCAAGCTCATACCGTTGCTCGATATGTCTCCCAGCGCGCGTTATCCGGTGCAGGGCGGGCTGATCCAGCGGCGCGGCGGCACGGCGCGGCACGACGCGGTGGCCTGGGGCTATGCTCGCGCCGCCGACCGGCTGGGCGTCGACATCATCCAGCAGTGCGAGGTGATCGGCATCGACATGGTCGGCGGCAAGGCCACCGGCGTGCGGACGACCAAGGGCGCCATCGGCGCGGACAAGATCGCCATCTGCGTCGCCGGCCATTCGGGCCGGGTCGCGGCCATGGCGGGGCTGCGCTTGCCCGTCGAGTCGCACCTGTTGCAGGCCTTCGTCTCCGAGCCGGTCAAGCCGATGATCGACACGGTGATCATGACCCAGTCGCTGCACTGCTACATCAGCCAGTCCGACAAGGGCGAGATCGTGCTGGGCGGGGATCCGGACGCCTATCCGACCTACAGCCAGCGCGGCGCCCCGCACATCATCGAAAAGGCGGCGGCGGAGGCTCTGGCCCTCGTGCCGTCCCTGTCGCGCCTGCGCATGCTGCGGTCCTGGGCGGGGACGACGGACATGAGCTTCGACGGCTCGCCCATCATCGACCGCACCCCCGTCGACGGCCTCTATCTCAACGGCGGCTGGTGCTACGGCGGGTTCAAGGCGACGCCGGGATCGGGCTTTCTCTACGCCCATATGCTGGCGACGGGCGAGACCCACCCCGTGGCCGCGCCGTTCCGCCTCGACCGGTTCGAGACCGGTCACACCATCGACGAGCCGGGCGTCGGCCCGATGCCGCAGAACCGCTGAGCGAGAGGAAGGCCGGCCATGATGCTGATCCCCTGTCCCCACTGCGGCCCGCGCGCCCAGGCCGAGTTCACCTTCGACCGCCCGGTCGAGGCGATCACGAGGCCCGATGGAACCGCGCCGGAGCTGATCCGCAACCTCTTCACCCGTGACAATCCCAAGGGCCCGTCGCGGGAGCTGTGGCGCCACACCTATGGCTGCCGGTCCTGGATCACCCTGACCCGCGACACGGTCACGCACGCGATTTCCGACGTCACGGCCGTGGGAGCCAGCCAATGAGCGCCGCTTGGAGGTTGGCCGAAGGCGGCCTGATCGACCGGGCAAAGCCTATACGCTTCCGCTTCGACGGACAGGCGATGACGGGCTATGCGGGGGACACGCTGGCTTCTGCGCTGCTCGCCAATGGCGTTCGCCTGTTCGGGCGGAGCTTCAAGTATCACCGCCCCCGGGGCCTGCTCTCTGCGGGCGTCGAGGAGCCGAGCGCCCTGGTGGGCGCAGGAACCGGCGGGCGGTTCGAGCCCAACACCCGGGCGACCGATCTCTTCCTCTATGACGGCCTCGACGCGCATAGCCAGAACCGCTGGCCGTCGCTCCAGTTCGACGCCATGGCGGTCAACCAGCTGATCGCGCCGTTCATCCCGGCGGGCTTCTATTACAAGACCTTCCTTGGTCCGCCGTCGCTGTGGAAGCTGTACGAGCACGCCATCCGCGCCGCCGCGGGCCTCGGCAAGCCGCCAAAGCTGCCGGACGCCGACGCCTATGAGCGCCGGGCCGCCTTCTGCGACGTGCTTGTGGTGGGGGCGGGGCCTGCGGGCCTCAGCGCAGCCCTCGCCGCCGCAAGATCCGGCGCCCGCGTCGCCTTGTGCGATCTCGATGCGCGACCCGGCGGCTCCCTGCTGGGGGATCCCGCGACCATCGCCGACCAGCCCAGCGCTGACTGGATCGCGGCGGCTGTGGCCGAGCTTGAAGGATTGGGCGCGCGGCTTCTGTTCCGCACCACGGCCTTCGGTTTCTACGATCACAACATGGTCTATCTCGCCGAGCGGGTGACTGAGCCTGGGGCCACGCCGACCTCCGGCGACATCGCTCAACGCATGTGGCGGATGCGGGCGGGCGCGGTGGTGCTGGCCCAGGGCGCCATCGAGCGGCCCTTGCCCTTCTCAGAAAATGACCGACCGGGCGTGATGCTGGCGGCCGCCGCGCGGACCTATGTCAACCGCTTCGCTGTGAAGCCGGGGGCGAGCGCGGTGGTCGCGACCAGCGCCGACGACGCCTATGGCGCCGCCTTCGCCCTCGACCGCGCAGGCGTGAAGATCGCCGGGATCGCCGACCTCCGCCCCGAAGACGAGATCAGCCCCGCTATCCTGCGCCGGGCGCGGGAACGGTTCGAGGTGGTGACAGGGGCTCATCCCCGCGCCGCCCTGGTGGGATCTGGCGGCGCGAAGGGGCTGGAAGTGCTGGCGGGCGGTCGCGCGCGCAGCTTTGAGGCCGACCTTATCGCCGTCTCCGGCGGGCTTAATCCCAGCGTCCATCTGCACATGCAGGCGGGGGGCGGTCTCGACTGGAACCCTCGGCGCGGCGTGTTCACGCCTGTCTCAGCGCGGCAGGGCCAGATCAGCGCGGGCGCCTGTGCAGGCCACACCGTCCTGTCCGACGTGGTGGCGGACGGCTGGCGGGCAGGGCTGGAAGCGGCCTCGCGGCTGGGCTTCAGCGCCGCTGCGGGCGCCGCGCCCGCTGTCGTGTCTGAGCCGACGGATGCGGGCGTCTGCGCCTTTGCGCCGGCGCCGGGGGCGAATCTGAAGACCGTGTTCGTCGATCCGCAGAACGACGTGACCCTGTCCGACCTCGACCTCGCCTGGCGGGAGGGCTACCGCTCGGTCGAGCACATGAAGCGCTATACGACGCTCGGCATGGCCACGGATCAGGGCAAGACCTCGAACTTGATGGGCCTCGCGCGCCTCGCCCTCAACGAGGGCCGTCCGGCGCCGGACGTGGGCCTGACCACCTTCCGCCCGCCCTTCACGCCGACGACGCTCGGCCTCTGGGTGGGGGAAGATGCGGGCTTCCACGTCACGCCGCTTCGCCGCGCGCCGCTCTATGATCAACACGCCGCGCACAATCCGCCCTGGCAGGCGGTCGGTTACTGGCGCAGGCCCAGAGCCTATATCCGCCCCGGCGAGACCCTCGCCACCGCCGCCTTGCGCGAAGCTCTGACGGTGCGGGAGCGGGTGGGCATCACGGACGTCTCGACGCTGGGCAAGTTCGAGGTGTCCGGCCCCGACGCCGCCGTCCTCCTGGAAAAGGTGCTGGCGACCAGCGTCTCCAAGCTCGCCGTCGGGCGGGGGCGCTACACCTTCATGCTGCGCGAAGACGGCTTCGTGAACGACGATGGCACCGTCTGGCGCATCGGTGAGACCAGGTTCCTCCTGACCAGCTCCACCGGCGGCGCGGATCGTATGGCGCAGCTCTTAAGTTATGTCCGCAACGTCCTCTATCCGGACTTAAAAGTCGGCGTCGCGAATGTGCAGGAACATTACGCCGCCGTGGCCGTCGCAGGTCCGAAGGCGCGGGAGGTCATCGCCAGGCTGTTCGAGGGCGCCGATCCCCCGCGGCACATGTCGTCGGCCAGGGGCGTCATCGCGGGCGTTCCGGTGCTGGTTCTGGCGGCCAGCTACAGCGGCGAACGGGCATTCGAAATCTATGCCGAAGCCACTCATGCCACACCGGTCTGGCTCGCTGGCGAAGCCGCAGTGGCCGCTGCCGGCGGCGGCCTCTACGGCATGGAAGCGATGGAATTCC
>CAIUZX010000117.1 GCA_903903715.1 uncultured Caulobacterales bacterium | reverse complement strand
GAGCCCTCCAGCCAGGTCATCGACAGGAGACGCTTGGTCGACAGGGCCTCGACCGGCTCTGGAATGGCGATATCGGGCCGGTCCGCGAAGAAGTGGCCATAGAGCCGCATGACCTTGGCTTCGCGTTCGTAGTCGAGCTCCTCTCGCAGCCGGTCGCCGATCTCGTCGGCCATTTCCGTGGGGTCGATCGAGCCGTCGATCCGCTTGAAGAGGCCGATCAGTCCGCGAAGCTGGGAGAGGTCGCTCTCCACCGCGCTCTGCATTTCGGGATACTGGAGTTTGACCGCGAGGCGCCGACCGTCGAGGGAGGTCGCCCGGTGCACCTGGCCCAGCGACGCGGCATGGGCGGCTTCGAGGTCGAATTCCGCAAACCGGCTGAGCCAGTCGGGGCCGAGCTCGGCGGCCATGCGGCGGCGCACGAAAGGGCGGCCCATGGCGGGGGCGTTGGTCTGCAACTCCCCGAGTTCGGAGGCGAGTTCGGGGGGCAACAGGTCCGGCACGGTGGCCAGCATCTGCGCGGCCTTCATCAAGGGCCCCCGAAGATTGCCCAGCGCCGCCTTCAGCGCCTTGGCGTTGCGCTCCGCCGCGCCGTCGCCGCCGACGAGCTGGCTGGCCGACATCTTCAACCCGGCGCCTGCGAGCCCTGCGCCGACTTGCGCAAAGCGCTGCACGCGCCTGCTCATGCGGTCGCGTTCAGGGTCTTGCTGCGGAGGATCGAGGTCGGACGCGCCCATGGGCTCTATATGTGCCCGTCCCCGTGGCGGCGCCAGTGTGCGGCTCAGCCCAGCGCTTCGAATTCGTCGATCAGACGCTCAAGGCGCGCGCACCCCGCCGCCCAGAATGACGTCTGGCGCGGGTCGAGGCCGAAGGGGGCCAGCGCCTCCACATAGGTCTTCGATCCGCCCGCCGCCAACAGGCCCTCATAGAGCGGCGCGAACGTCTTGGGATCGTTGCGGCGGGCCTCCATCAGGGCCGAGACCAGGAGATCGCCGAACGCGTAGGCGTAAACATAGAAGGGCGCGTGGACGAAGTGGCTGACATAGGCCCAGTAGTGCTCGTAGCCGGCATTGAGCCGGATCGCCGGGCCAAGGCTTTCACCCATCACCTCAAGCCACAGCGCGCCGATCTCCTCCGCCGACAGCTCGCCGTTGCGGCGCTGGGCGTGGAAGCGGGTCTCGAACTGGTGGAACGAGATCTGGCGCACGACGGTGTTGAGACCGTCCTCGATCTTGCCGGCCAAGAGCGCGCGGCGCTCGGTCACGGTCGCCTCCGCCAGCAGACGCTCGAACACGAGGCCTTCGCCGAAGATCGACGCGGTTTCAGCGAGAGTCAGCGGCGTGTCGGCAAGCAAGGTGCCCAGCGGCTGGGCCAGCATCTGGTGCACGGCGTGTCCAAGCTCGTGCGCGAGGGTCAGGACGTCCCGCCGCTCCCCCATGTAGTTCAGGAACACATACGGGTGCTTATCCGCCGTCACGGGGTGCGAATAGGCGCCTGACGACTTGCCCGCGCGGGGAAGGGCATCGATCCACGGCTGGTCGAACATCCGACGCGCCCGGTCGGCGAACGCGGGCGAGAGGCCGTCGAACGCCTCCAGCACCATCGATTTGGCCTCATCCCAGCTGTAGGTCTTCGGCGACGCGCTCGTCAGCGGCGCGTTGCGGTCCCAGTAGTCCAGCGTCTTGCGGCCCATCGCCTTGGCCTTCAGGGCGTAATAACGGTGCGACAGGCGGGGATAGGCGTCCACCACCGCGGCCTCGAGCGCCTCTACGGCTTCGGCGTCCACCTCATTGGCGAGGTGGCGCGACGCGGCGGGAGACGGATATCGCCGCCAGCGGTCCTCGACCTGCTTTTCGAAGGCGAGGGTGTTCATCGCGAGCGCCAGCGTCGGGGTGTTCGCCTCCAGCGCCTTGGCCAGCGCGTTCGCCGTCATCTTGCGCACGGCCCCGTCCGGGTCCGACAGGCGGTTCAGCGCCTCTGGCAGGGTCAGTTTCGCCTTGCCCACGGTCACCGTCAGTCGGGCGAGGGTCTCGTCATAGAGCCGCACCCAGCTCGCTGTCGCAGGGCCCCGGTCGAGCAACAGGCGCTCGAGGTCGGGGGAGAGCTCGTGCTTGCGATAGAGCCGCACCCGGCGGATGAAGGGGCGCCAGCGCGCGGCTTCCGGGTGGGCGCGAAGGGCGGCCTCCAGCTCCCAGTCGTCGATCTGGTTGATCTCGAGGGACAGGAACAGGGTGTCGGCGGAAATGGCGGTCAGGGTCTCGCGCAGGTCCGCCTCGAACTTCGCCCAGGCTGGATTGTCCCGCGCGGTGGATGAGCTCAGGCCCGCATAGGCGCCCAGCGCATAGGTCAGGTTGGTCAGGCGCTCGGAAACGCTGATCGCTTCAGCAAGCAGAAGGCCGAGGCGGCCAGGGTTCCCCCGCGCCGCAACCAGCGCGCCCTTCAGCTTCATCAGGTCGGCGACCACCGCCTTCGCGGCGTCGAGATCCAGCGCGATCTTCGGATCGTCCCGCCCGGAATAGAGGTCAGTCAGATCCCATTGGGGCAGTTCGGACGGGGTGGGGGTGTGTATCGTCATGGGGCTGATATGGACCGGTGGGCGAGGCTGCGCAACGTGAG
>CAIUZX010000116.1 GCA_903903715.1 uncultured Caulobacterales bacterium | reverse complement strand
GCGGTGCGGCGTTCGATCTTGCGGATCGCCTTCTTGGCGCCGGGATTATTGGCCATTGGTTCTCACAACCCAAAAGCGCGCAAACCTCGAACGGCTCGGGGCGCGCATGAAACGGAAGAGCGCGGATATACTGAAAGCCGGCCCCGCCGTCAACGACCGATCCGGCATTCGCGTCAACTGACGTGACCGGACGCGACCGGCGCAGCCGACGGATCCCGCCCCCCGGCCGGCGGATCGAGGCGACCCTGCGGTCCCTGAGGCGACGGCGTTTCGCCTGCCGCAGGCACGGCCGAGGGCGTGGTGTTCCCGCTGAGCAGCTCTCCGATCGGATCCGCGTAGTTGGCGTCCGGCGCCATGGCTCCGGTCGGGATCGCCTGGACCTTCAGCCTTGGCAGGGCCTGGGACATGAAGCTGCGCCACAGTTCTGCAGGCGGCCCGCCGCCAGTGATCTTGCGCATCGGGGTGTTGTCGTCCTTGCCGACCCACACAGCGGTCACGAAGCCGCCGGTGTAGCCGATGAACCAGGCGTCCTTGTAGTCGCTGGTTGTGCCGGTCTTGCCGGCGATGTCATAGCCGCCGATCTTCGCCCGTCCGCCGGTGCCCGAGGCCACGACCTGGCGCAGCATCCGGTTCATGTAGCTTAAGGGCGGGTTGCCGATGACGGACACGCGGGTATCGGCCTTGTGCTCGTACAGCACCTTGCCCGCCGTCGTGCGCACCCGCTCGATCCCGTAGGCGGTGGTCTGGTAGCCGCCGTTGGAAAACGCAGCATAGGCCTGCGCCATCTCCAAAGGCGCCACCTCGACGGCCCCCAGCGCCATGGACGGATCGACGCCCACCGGAGAGACGATGCCTAAGCGATGCGCGACGCGGGAGACGTTGTCGCGGCCCACCTCGTCGGCGAGCCTTGCGGCGACCGTGTTCACCGACTGGGCCAGCGCCGTTTCCAGCGTGATCTGGCCAAGATACTTCTTGGTGTAGTTCTGCGGCGTCCAGCCGTTGATCGTCACCGGCTCGTCGACCACCTGCACGTCGGGGGTGCGACCCGCCTCCATGGCGGCGAGATAGACGAAGGGCTTCCAGGACGAGCCCGCCTGACGGTGGGCGTCCACCGCGCGGTTGAACTGGCTCTCGGCGTAGTTGACCCCGCCCACCAGCGCCCGCACCCGCCCGGAGCCGTCCAGGGCCACCAGGGCGGCCTGCTGCACGCCGGACTTGGCCTCACGCTCGACAATCGTCCGCGCAGCGGAAGAGGCGATGGCGTCCAGCGGCAGGTCGAGGGTCGTCTCGACCACCAGATCCTGCTGCGGCTGGCCGACTAGCTGGCGGACCTGCTGGTCCACCCAGTCGATGAAATACTGCGCATGCTGGCTGGCCAGCGCCGGAGAGACGCTGACCGGGTTCTTGAAGGCCTCGGCGCGCTGCGCCGGCGTGATCGCCCCCGTCTGCACCATCTTGTCGAGCACGATGGTCGCCCGGCGCGCGGCGCGATCCCGGTCCGAGATCGGGCTGTAGTGGGTCGGCGACTTCAGGAGGCCGGCGAGGATCGCCACCTCCCCCACGCTGAGCTGCGATGCGGGCTTGTTGAAGTAGCGCTGGGCCGCAGCCTCGATGCCGTAAGCGCCTGCGCCGAAATAGACCCGGTTCATATAGAGCGCGAGGATCTCCTTCTTGGAGAAGTGCTGCTCCAGCTCAACGGCCAGGATCACTTCCTGGATCTTGCGCTTGATGGTCTGGTCGGGGGTGAGGAAGAGGTTGCGGGCGAGCTGCTGGGTGATGGTCGAGGCGCCTTCGGCGGCGTGGCCGCGGCGAAGGTCCGCCACAATGGCGCGCATGATGCCGATCAGGTCGAAGCCCATGTGGTGATAGAAGCGCCGGTCCTCGATGGCGACGAAGGCGGCGGGGACATAAGGCGGCATCTCGTCGATCTTCACCGGCGGCGCGTACTGGCTGCCGCGCACGGCGATCAGCCCGCCGGACCGGTCGAGATAGTTGATCGCGGGCTGGCGCTGGATCGTGTAGAGGCGCGAAATGTCCGGCAGGCCCTGGGAGAAGACCAGGACGGCGGCGATGAAGGCGATGGCCACCCACACGCCGATGATCGCCAGCACATAAAGGGCGCGCATGTAAGGACTGGCGTTCTGACGCCCGCCGCCCGTGGAAGGACTCATCCCAGCTACTCCGCTCGTCCGCGCGTCCCGCCTGCCGATCGGCTGGACCGCCGTGTCATATACCTTGTTTCGTCACGTTTGCGCGACCCTTCCCGCCGCCTTTGAGCGATGGGAGGCGCATCCGATGTTTTGAACACACAATATGAGATCACAAAAACGTGAGCTTCGCGATCAGACGCCCCCTCAAGGGCGCAAATATGGCGGCGGCGCAAATATGGCGCCCCGCACCACGAGCCGCCTACTCGTCCGGGATCACGAGATAAGGCTGATCCGGCGGATGGAATTCGAACAGACCGATGTCGAGGGCGCGTTGCGGCATCAGCGCCTGCAGCGGCTGCTCGGCCAGGAGGCGTAAGGATTCGGCCTCAAGACTTGACGCCGCAGGATCCCGGCGAAGACGACGCGCAGGCCCCTTGGGCCGATCAACAACGTCCTCGCCCACGCGCCAGTAGCGGATCGACAGACGCCAACCGGTCACGGGTTTTTCCAGCTCGGACAGGATCGGCCAGCGGCGGCCGTCCTTGAAGTTCGGCTTGATCGGCGCAGGTTTGCGCAGCCTAGCGCCGGGGGGCGGGGCGATGACGGGCTTGAGGCTCCACCAGTAGCCGGACTTGCCCGCAAGGCGCGTCGCGAAGGCCGCCTCCGCCGCCGCCAGATCCGGCCAGACCGGGCCGACCCACTCGACCACGAACTTGACCGTCGCGCCGTCGGCAAGAGCCCGCGCCTCCAGCTCGCGCATGGCGAAGCCGAGCGGCGCCTGCAGGGCGGCGTCTGCATTGGGAGCGACCGGAAAACGCAAGGTCATGCCCGCAGCATAGGCCAAGCCGCGGGCGCGGTCATGAGGGAATTGCGGCCAAACTCTACAGCCCTTGCCGATCAGCGACCGCTCTGGCAGGCGGTGGCGAATGGAGCTTTACCTCACCCTCGCCGCCATGGCCGGTCTGATCCTCGCAGCGTCGCTGTTCGGCTGGCTGGGCGCGCGACCGATCAATCCGGTGAAGGGGCCAAAGCTGATCCCCTGGCGCTTCCTGATGGTCCTAACCGGCGCCGTCGCGTGGCTGGT
>CAIUZX010000115.1 GCA_903903715.1 uncultured Caulobacterales bacterium | reverse complement strand
AGGGTGGCGAACTGGCGCTGGCGCCGGGCGAGATCCCGCTGCGCCACGGCGGCGGTCGCCCCCGCCTTCACCTGATCATAGGTCTGCTGCGACACCGCGCCGGTCTGGCCGAGCCCCCGCAGGCGCCGCTCATCCGCCTGCGCCCGTTCGGCCTGCGCCTCGGCGGCGGAGAGGGCGAGCTCCAGATCCTGCGGGTCCAGCGCCATCAGCGCCTGGCCCTTCTTCACCGCTTGCCCTGGATCGACGAGGCGTTTTGCGATCTTGCCGGGGGCGCGAAAGCCGAGATCCGCTTCCGTCCGCGCCTTGATCACGCCCGTCAGCCGGTCGGAGGCGACTCCGCCCTCCCCCACCACCACCGTGCGCACGAGGGGCGCGAGCGTTCTGGGATCGGTCTCCGTCTTCGACTGGCAGGCGGCGAGGCTGACAACCGCACCGCCAAGGAGGCCGGCATAAAGCCATCGGCGCGCGACACTCGACCCGTTCGTCATCCTCATCGCGCCCGCTCCGACCCATCGCCCGACATCATATTCCAGAGTCGAGGATGGTGAGAAGTGACGAATTTGTCAACTCGTAACCGACCGAAACCGTCGCGCCTGCACCTGGATTTAGGCGGCGAGGCCGCGCAGGACGATGGTCGCCACCGCTTCGGCGCGCGCGGTCAGGTCCTCATCCACGGAGCCCTCCAGCAGCGCTGGGTGACAGAAGGGCGCAAAGGTGCTGGCGACGGCGCCCGCGACCTCTTCCAGCGGCGTCTTGCGCTCGAACTCGCCCGAGGCCCGCCCCTCCTGCACCAGGAACCGCGCGACTTCCGACATCACCTCGATATGGCGTTCGATGGAGGACCAGCGATGCTCCATCCCCGTCGCGACCATGTCGTGCATCTGCCGGTCGTGGAAAAACAGGGCGAGGCTATGCTCCAGAAGCAGGCGATAAACCCGGCGGAGGCGCTCAGCGGCGGTCTTTTGCGTCCGCGCCTCCTGCCACAGGGCCTCATCGATCCGGCCGAGGAGACTGCCGCAAACCGCCTCGCAGATGGCGAGCTTCGAATCGAAGAACTTGTAGATATAAGCGCTGGAGACGGACAGATCCGCCGCGATCTCCGACACCGTCGTCTTGCCATAGCCGTAGTGCCGAAATCTCGCCTCCGCGGCGCGAATCACGCGCTCGCGCATCTCATGCTGCTGCGGCCCGCGCTGTCCGGGCAATTCGGTCTGATCGGGTATAGCGTCCATGTGTCTGGCCTTATCATGGGGCGGGCGAGGTCGCCATGGGCTTGACGAATGGTTACATTCTGCATATTTCGTCACTGTAGACCAGTGGGAGCTATCATGGTGCGATCGTTCGTTCGAGCTTTTGTCGTCATGGCCGCCGCCACCGCCCTCACCGCCTGCGCGTCCCCATCCGCTCAGCTTCCATCCCAGCGCGCGCTGGTCGCTGACGTGACGGCCTCCACCTTCGACGCCGCCCCAGCCGTCGCCGCGCGCAGCACCGCCGCCGCCGCGCCGGACATCAGCCGCTGGTGGACCGGCTTTCAGGACCCGGTGCTGACCGAACTGGTCGACAAGGCCCTCGCCCAGAACCTCGACCTCGCCGCCGCAGGCGCGCGGGTGGATCAGGCGCGGGCGGCGGCGCGGGCGGCGGGCGCCCAGCTCCTGCCCATCGGTCAGGCGAATGCGCAGGCGGCGCGGGCCAGAAGCTCGCTCGAATCCCCCTCAGGCAAGCTCTTCAGCCATTTCCCGGGCTATCAGCGCACAGGGAACCTCTATGATCTGAACTTCGGCGCGGTGTGGGAGATCGACCTCTTCGGCCGCCT
>CAIUZX010000114.1 GCA_903903715.1 uncultured Caulobacterales bacterium | reverse complement strand
GCCACCGACTACGCCGCTGCGGGCGTGCCGATGATGCCGGTGGTGAAGGGGCCGAAGTCCACCCGCCTGCAGATCCTGATTTACAGCCTGATCCTCGCGCCGCTGGGCGTTGCGCCCGCGTTCACCGGCCTTGGCGGCCCGCTCTATCTCGGCGTGTCGGTCCTGGGCGGCGCCATGTTCCTTGCGCTGGCGATTCGCCTGTTCCTATCGACCGCAGGCGATGGCGAAACGGGCGCCACGGGCCTATATGCGGTCAAGCCCGGCGCGAAGGAGGCGAGAGACCTCTTCGCCTTCTCGATCGGCTATCTCTTCATCCTGTTCGCCGCCCTGTTGGCGGAGCACGGATGGAAGGCCTTCGCCGGTTGATGCGGGAGCAAGATGCGATGAGCGAGCCGAATACCAAGCCTGCGCCCCAGACCCGCAGCGACCCGTTCGCCGAGGGACCGGAGGCAGCGCAAGCCAGGCGCTTTCGCAACTTCGCCCTCGCCGCGGCCCTTCTCGTGTTCGTCGGCCTCGTCTTCGCCGTCACGGTCCTGAAAATGGGCGGACATGGCTGAGCCGACACAGCCTTCGCCTGAACGCGACGGGGCGAAACGGCGGAAGGTGGCCGCAGTTCTGGCGCTGCTGGTCGTGGCGATGGTGGGCGTCGCCTATGCGTCGGTGCCGCTCTACCGCGCCTTCTGCGCCGCCACCGGCTTCAACGGACAGGCGAGGCGCGCCGACAAGGCGAGCTTCACCCCCATCGCCCGCAAGATCACGGTGCGCTTCGATACGAATGTCAAAGACCTGCCCTGGGACTTTGCGGCTGCGGCCCCGACGGCGGAGGCCCAGCTTGGCAAGGCGGGGCTCGCCTATTTCAAGGTGAAGAACCGCTCGAATGCGCCGATGCGCGGCCGGGCCGCCTACAACGTCTTCCCGGAGGCGGCGGCGGCCTATTTCATCAAGACCCAGTGCTTCTGCTTCTCGGACCAGACCATCGGCGCAGGGGAGGAGATCACCTTCCCGGTGATCTTCTATGTGGACCCGAAATTCGACAAGGACAGCTCCACAGCCAATCTGTCCGAGATCCTGCTCAGCTACACGTTTTTCCCCGCGCCCGCTTCCGCGCCGTCCGCAAAGGGTGGCGAAGGGGGCAAGACGGCGGAAACCTCGGCCCGGTAACGTCATAGCCTCTTGGCTTTGAGGCGATGGCGGGTCTATAGGTCTGGCAAATCTCGACGCGATGAGTCCGCCGGTGCGCGGAGGTCTGTCGCGTCATGCTAACAGGGTGGTCCAAAACTCATGGCCAGCGACGCCGTCAAACACGATTACCATCTGGTCAAGCCGAGTCCGTGGCCGCTGGTCGGTTCGATCTCCGCGACCGTGCTCGCCCTTGGTCTCGTCGTGGGCCTCAAGGGAATGCTGGGCCTGCAGAAGGGCAACTGGTGGGTGCTGGTCGCCGGCTTCATCGGCGTCTTCTACACCATGATCGGCTGGTGGTCTGAGGTGGTGAAGGAAGGCCGCGCGGGGGACCACACGCCCGTCGTGTCCATCGGCCTGCGCTACGGCATGATCCTTTTCATCGCCTCCGAAGTGATGTTCTTCGTCGCCTGGTTCTGGATCTTCTTCGAGATGGCCCTGTTCCACGACGTGCGGACGCACAACGCCATCGACGAAGTGCGCGCCGCCTGGGCGACCTGGCCGCCGAAGGGCGTGGAGACGCTGGACCCCTGGCACTTCCCGCTGGTCAACACCCTGCTGCTGCTGACCTCGGGCACCAGCGTGACCTGGGCGCACCACGCCCTGCAGGTCGGCAACCGCAAGGAAGCCCGCAACGGCCTGATCGTCACCATCCTCCTCGGCCTCTGCTTCACGGCGGTGCAGGCCTACGAGTACCGCGAGATCATCACCGAGAAGCTGTTCTTCAACACCGAAGCGGCCAATTCCGGTCTCTACGGCTCCAGCTTCTTCATGGCGACGGGGTTCCACGGCTTCCACGTGATCGTCGGCACCATCTTCCTGACCGTCTGCCTGCTGCGCCTCCTGGGCGGCGGCTTCACGCCGAAGAAGCACTTCGGTTTCGAGGCGGCGGCCTGGT
>CAIUZX010000113.1 GCA_903903715.1 uncultured Caulobacterales bacterium | reverse complement strand
GGGCCGCTCCGATGCGCTCCGCGTTCGCATTATGCGTTCGCAAACAGTGTGCAGGTCGCGATCTGCTCACACTACAGTTACATCTATTAACATCTGCTGAGTCGCGGGGTCGCGAAAGCCGATCAGTCGGCAGATTTTGCCGATGCTGCTGCGCGAAAATTAGGCTGAAGGGCCGGAGCGGTCGGTCAGCCGCTCACCAGACGTCGACGAAAGGTCGCTTCTTGCCCGTGCGTTTGGGGGGCGGGCCGCAGGCGACGAGCGACTGGACCAGCCAGTTCCGCGTGTCGGCGGGATCGATCACCGCATCGATCTCCAACACCTCGGCGACCTGCTCCGCCCGTCCTTTGGCGTACATCTGATCGGTCAGCTTGCGGAACAGGGCGTCACGCTCGACGGGATCGGGCAAGGCCTCGAGCTCCTTCTTGAAGCCCAGCCGCACCGCGCCCTCAAGCCCCATCGGGCCGAACTCCCCCGTCGGCCAGGCGCAGATGGTGGATGAGGCGGACAGGTCGCCTCCCGCCATCGCCTGGGCGCCAAGGCCATAGCCCTTGCGCAGGACCACCGTCAGGAAAGGCACGCTGACCGTCGTGGCGGCGACGAACAGCCGCGACCCGCGCCGCACCGCCGCCGTGCGCTCGCTGTCCGGCCCCACCATGAAACCGGGCGTGTCGCATAGGGACAGGATAGGCACGTCGAAGGCGTCGCACAGCTGCAGGAAGCGCGCGCCCTTCTCCGCCCCTTCAGAGTCGATGGCGCCGCCCAGATGCCTGGGATCATTGGCGATGACCCCCAGCGGCCGACCCGCCACCCGCAGGAAGCCGGTGATCATGCCTTGCCCGTAGCCGCCGCGGAGCTCCATGAAGCTGCCGGTGTCGGCCAGCGTCGTGATCACGGCGCGGATGTCATAGACGCGCAGCCGGTTCTCCGGGATCAGGTGACGCAGGCGGCGCTGATCCGCGCAGTCACCGGCGCCCGTGCGCCCCTGGAAGACCGACAGCAGCTGCCGCGACGCCCTAGCCGCCTCCGCCTCATCGGCGACCAAGAGATCAAGACAGCCATTCGCGAACTGCTCACGCGCTGGCCCGATGTCCTCCGGCGCGAAGATCCCAAGGCCGCCGCCTTCGATCATCGCCGGGCCGCCCATGCCGATATTGGCGCCCTCGACGCCGATGGTGATGTCCGCACAGCCGAAGAAGGCGGCGTTGCCCGCAAAGCAGCGCCCGGCGGCGATTGCGATCCTCGGCGCCACGCCGGACATCCGGGCGAAGGTCGTGAAGCTGGTCGTATCCAGCGACGAGGCGATCAGCGCCCCGCCATCGACATCCCCGGGGCGCCCCCCGCCCCCTTCTGCGAACCAGATGACGGGCATCTTCCAATGCTCAGCAAATTCAAGCACCCGGTCAGTTTTCTTGTGATTGAAGTAGCCCTGCGTGCCTGCCAGCACCGTGTAGTCATAGGCCAGCACCGCGCAGCGCGCTGCTTCCTCGTCGAACAGGTCGCTGTTCACCAGCCCATAACCCGCCGCCATGCCGTCCGCGGGCGTGTTCCGGTGCAGATCCTCCCGGGTGCGCCTGCGCTTCTGCGCCGCGATGGTCAGCGCGCCGACCTCCTGGAAGGTGCCGGGGTCCAGCACCGCCGCGACGTTCTCCCGCGCCGTCCGCATGCCGAGCGCGTGTCGCTTGGCGATGGCGGCCGGTCGTGCCGCATCCTCCGTCAGCGCCAGTCGGTCGCGTAGCGCCTGAAGATCAGCGCGGATGTGATCGATGTCGACGTCCAGCGTTTCGGCCACGTCCCCGGCTTCAGCGGCGGGCGCCAGCCAGGCGAGGGGCTGCCCCTCATCGACCGTGTCGCCCACCTCGGCGTCGATCCGCACGACGCGGCCGGAGACCTTTGACGTGGCCGGGTGCTGCATCTTCATCGCTTCGAGCACCACGACGCTGCGACCGGCGGAGATCAGGTCCCCCGGCTGCGCCTCGATCATGGCCACCTGCCCCCGCAGGGGCGCCCGGATCGCCATAGCCCCCTCAGGGCCGGTGGCCTCGACCACCTTCGACATCGTTTCGGCCGTCTTTACGATGACCGGCCGCTCAGCCTTCGCCGCCGCCGCCAGCCTTGTCGCGTTCGTCTCGATGAAGCGGGTGGTCGCCTCCCCCGCCGCCACAGCGGGCTCGGCCATCAGCGCGCCGAGCAGGCCAAGATTGCACTCTACGCCCTCAATGCGGAACTGACGCGCCGCGCGCCGGGCTTTCGCCGCCACGGCCACAGCGTCGCCCTCCGGCGCGTGGACGATCAGCTTGGCCAGCAGATTGTCGAAGCCAGGATGCGGCGCATACCCCGCATAGCCGCAGCCGTCGGTGCGGACCCCCGGCCCACCCGGCGGCTCATAGACCGTCAGCCGCCCGCTCTGCGGCCGCACCTC
>CAIUZX010000112.1 GCA_903903715.1 uncultured Caulobacterales bacterium | reverse complement strand
CGAAGGCGGGTGAGGATCCCGTCCTCCAGCGTGTCGAGGGGGGCGTAGTCGATGTGGCCGCCCTCGGTCGGGATGATCCTGGCGCCAGACGACGACTTCAGCACCATGGCCGCGCCCAGTCCGGTGCCGGGGCCGATGACCGTGATGACCCCGGTCTCGGGCAGAGCCTCCTCCGGCCCGCAGAGATGGTGGAAGGCGTCGGGGCCGAGATGCGCAACCGCATGACCAACGGCGGCGAAGTCATTGATCAGGCTGTAGGAATCGACGTTCAGCTTCGAATGGATCATCGCGGGGCGGATGACCCAGGGATTATTGGTCATCTGCAGCACCTCGCCAGAGACGGGGCAGGCGACGGCGATCCCGGCGGCGCGGGGCAGGGGACGGCCGACCTGCTCGGCGAAGGCTTCCCAGGCGGTCTGCAGGCTGGCGTGCTCCGCCGTCTTCAGCACCGCTTCCTTGTGCAGCTTCACGATCCGCCCGTCCTCGATCTCGGCGATGGCGAAGCGGGCGTGCGTGCCGCCGATGTCGACTGCGACGATATCCAATGTGGCCTCATGGCGTCCGGGAATGAGCTTTGGCTTTACGCTGAGCGCTCCTCACGAGGCAAGGGCGAGTGCGGTTTGCGCGCAGCCTCGCTTGCCGCCATAGTCGTTAAAAATCGCGCTGCGCCGGAGCCTGAAGATGCCAACTGTCCCCAAGATCCTGCTGTCCCTGCTGCTGGCGACGGCTTTGAGCGGGGCGCCTGCTTTCGCGGCGTCGGCGACCAGCGCCGCCGACATCCGCTGCGCCGCGCAGGCCTGCGAGCGTCTGGGCTTCGACTCCGAACGGCTGTCGAGACTTGATAAGGCGATGGAAAAGGTGGTGGCGGACGGGCGGGTTCCAGGCCTGTCCTACACCCTGATCCGCCACGGCCAGGTGGTGGAGGAGCGACACATCGGGCTCGCCAATGCGGAAAAGGCCAAACCCGAAGCGCCGGACACGATCTACCGCATCTATTCCATGACCAAGCCGGTGACCGGCGTCGCCATGATGATCCTGTTCGAACAGGGCAAGTGGCGTCTCGACGATCCCGTCACCCGCTATGTACCCGAGTTCAAGGACCTCAAGGTCATGACGGGCGTCGACGATCAGGGGAAGCCGATCCTCGTCCCGATGAAGCGGCCGCCAACCATGCGCGAGCTGATGAGCCACACGGCGGGCTTCGGCTACGGCCTGCAGGACAAGCTTCCGGTCGACAAGATGTTCCGCGAGCGCGACGTGCTCAACTCCACCAGCCTAAAGGACATGATTGACAAGATCTCAGGAATTCCCCTGATGTATCAGCCGGGTACCAGCTGGTATTACTCCGCCGCCGTCGATATCCAGGGCTACATCGTCGAGAAGCTCTCGGGGCAGACGCTCGGCGCCTTCATGGCGGACAACATCTTCAAGCCGCTGAAGATGACCGACACCGCCTTCTATACCGGCCCCGCCAAGGCCTCGCGCCTCGCCGCCGTCTATGTCGCCGACGAGAAAACAGGCAAGATCGCTGAGGCGAAGGAGCTGTTCGGTCGATCCATGCCCAACTACGTCACCCCGCCCAACGCCGAATCGGGCGGCGGCGGCCTGGTCTCGACCTTGGGCGACTACACCCGTTTCACGAAGATGCTGGTCAACGGCGGAGAGATGGACGGCGTGCGGATCCTCAACCCCCGCACCGTGGCCCTGATGACGACGAACGTCATTCCGCAGAGCGTGCTTGTCTCGTCCAATGGCGTTGCGCCGTCCCGGTTCAACGAGGCGGTGGGCTTTGGCCTTGACCTGATGGTGGTGAACGATCCGCTGAAAGCGGGCTCTCTCGAGGGCAAGGGCGATTTCAGCTGGGGCGGGGCGGCCGGCACCTGGTTCTGGGGCGATCCGACCAATGACATCGTCTTTGTCGGGATGATCCAGAGACTTGGCGGCTCGGGCGGAGACGATCTCGGGCAATTGGCGCGCACCCTGGTCTATCAGGCGTTGATCCACCCGGAAAAGTGAGCGATTCCAGCCTGATCCGTTTGATATTCACTGGCGATCCCAGCCGACCGTCTCCGGTCCGTATTCGATTGAAATATCAAAATAGGGTTATTCGCCGTCGCCTCAGGGGCGAGGTGTCGCAGCGTAAGCACAATGCTTCAGGATGTCGCATCGGGTCGCGCGATTTGTATTGCAGATCTGCGACAGATGGTCTCCATTTCGAGTCAAGGTCGCCATCCTTAGACGAGCGACTTGAACCATAAGGGAATCACGATGCCCCAGGAGAGAGCGATGCCCCATATCAAGAATCTTATTCTCGGCGTGTCCGCTGTGGCCATGGCGGCTGCTGCGCCGTCCGCCTTCGCGGCGGCGGCCGACGGCGGAAACACGGTCGACCAGATTGTCGTCACCGCGCAAAAGCGCTCACAGAGCCTGCAAGATGTGCCGATCGTGGTCACCGCGGTGTCCGGCCAGCTGCTGAAGGACGCGAACGTCAAGGACATCAAGGACCTCACCGTCCTGACCCCCGGCCTGATGGTCACCTCGACCTCGAGTGAAGCCTCGACCACCGCCCGTATCCGCGGCGTCGGCACCGTCGGCGACAACCTCGGCCTCGAGAGCTCGGTCGGCGTCGTGATTGACGGCGTCTATCGCCCGCGCAACAGCGTCGGCTTCGGCGACCTCGGCGAAATGGAGCGGATCGAAGTGCTGAAGGGGCCGCAGGGCACCCTGTTCGGCAAGAACACCTCGGCCGGCGTGATCAACATCGTCACCAAGCGGCCGAAGTTCACCTTCGGCGCGGAAGGCGAACTGACCTTCTCGAACTTCAACGGCCATGGCGGCTCGGTGTCCGTGACCGGCCCGATCATTGAAGACAAGCTGGCGGGACGCATCTTCGTCGCCTCCCGCCAGCGCGACGGCTTTTACAGCGTCGTGACCGGCGCGGGTCCGCGCACCCGGACGGACGACCAGAACCAGGACTTCTATTCTGTGCGCGGTCAGGCGCTCTTCACGCCCACCTCGACCTTCGATGTGAACGTGATCGCCGACTACACCAAGCGGACCGAGAACTGCTGCGCCGCTGTGCAGATCCTTGAAGCCGGCACAACCCAGAACGCCCTGGCCGCCCTGTCGCCCTCGACCGGCGGCGTGGCCCAGACGGTCAGCCCCTACAGCCGCATCGCCTATTCCAACCGCGACACCACGCAGAACATCGAAGATCAGGGCGTTTCGGCGGAAGCGAACTGGGACCTTCATTTGTTCGGCAATGGCAAGCTGACCTCGGTCACCGCCTGGCGCGACTGGAAGCGGACGGGTCAGACGGATCCGGACTACTCGACGGTCGACGCGCTGTATTATGACACCAACCACCAGAGCGCCGAGTTCAAGCAGTTCAGCGAGGAACTGCGTTTCGCCGGCAAGACGGAAAAGCTCGACTGGCTCGTCGGCGTCTTCTACGCGAACGAAGAGCTGACACAGAACACGGCTCTGCGTTACGGCACGCAGTTCGAGCAATACGCCAACCTCCTGTTTGGTGGGTCGCTGGCTGCGATCACCGGCCGTCCCCTCGGCACGACTTTCGTCGCCGGACAGGGTCAGCAGGACCGCTACAATCAAAAAGAACATAGCCTCGCGTTCTTCACCAACGACACCTACCACATCACATCGCAGCTCGAAGTGACCCTGGGCCTGCGCTACACGGATGAGCACAAGACCCTCGACACGCTCTATGACAACACGGACGGCGGCTTCGGTTGCGCGCTGCTTCAGGGTCGCCTGGGTCAGAGCGCGACCGCCATCGCCACGGCGGCTCTGCAGTGCGGCACGTTCCAGAACAACAAGTTCAATAACCTGCCTGACCACCAGACGCTGAGCGAACAAGAGGCGACTGGTACGCTGAAGCTCGCCTACCGCCTGAACAAGCAGTACCTGTTCTATGTGTCGGGGGCGCGCGGCTACAAGGCGGGTGGCTTCAACCTCGACCGTCTGGCTTGCCCGTACAAGACCACGGCGGCCTGCGGCGCGTCGCTGCAGCCCGTGTTGGACACCAGCTTCAAGCCTGAGTTCGTGGACTCCTACGAAGCTGGTGTGAAGTCGACCCTGCTGGACCGCACCCTGATCCTGAACGCTACGGCCTTCTATCAGCAGTATACCGGCTTCCAGCTGAACGCCTTCAACGGTCTCGTCTTCACCGTCACCTCGGTGCCGCAGGTGATCTCGAAGGGCGTAGACGCGGACTTCGTCTGGCTGCCGATGAAGGGCCTCAGCTTACAGGGCGGCCTGACCTACGCCGAAACCACCTACCCGTACAAGGACGCCAGCGTCCTGGGCGCGCCCTGCACCTCCATCGCCTACGGCGCTGTGGCGACAGCGGCGCTGCCGGCGGGGTGCTCCCTGCTGCCGGGCCACGCCCTGTCGCTGGCGCCCAAGCTGTCGGGATCCTTCTCGGCGACGTATGAGCATCCGATTGATGAGGATCTCATGGCCCGCTTCAACGTGACCGCCAAGGCGAACTCGCACTACAATACCGGTTCGGACCTGAACCCGGTGAAGGTGCAGAGGGCCTACACGGTCGTAAACGCGCGCGTCGGCATCGGCCCGAAGGACAGCCGCTGGTCGGTTGAGCTGTGGGCTCAGAACCTGCTCGACGAGAACTACATGCAGGTCGCGTTCGACGCGACCGCGCAGTCCAAGACCTACAACGCCTTCCTCGGCCAGCCCCGCACCATCGGCCTGACCGGACGGGTGAAGTACTAAGCTCTACCGGAGTGTGGAAGATGCGCCGGCGGGGGATCTCTCCCGCCGGCGTTTTTCGTTTTGGAATCCGTCAGGCTGCGGTCGCGAATAGATCCCGCGCCCATCCGCGGATGATCAGCGCCTCTTCCCAGCGGTCCGACAGCTCCACCCCGTCCGCGCCGGTGATGGCGTAGGGCGGCGGGCCAAGCTCGCAGAGGAACGTCAGAACGGCGTCCTGCGGCGCGGCGGCGCGCCAGTGGCGAAAGCCCTCCGCCCACCAGGCCTTGAACTGCTCCACCCATTTGGCGTGCTGGGGAAAGCCGATCTCTATCTGCACCTGCTCGTTCGACGCGATCCGCCCCTGAAAGGCGTGGGACCGCTTCAGGATCTGGCTCATCTGCGCCTTGGCCTGCTCAGATAGGGGCAGGGCGAACTCCCGGTCCACGACGAAGTGGCTGAGGTCCGCGTTCAGCTTGAGGTCCGGCAGGGCGTCGAGGAGGTCGAGGGTGGGGTAGAGGTCGTTCAAGAGGCCGTGCCGATGGGTCTCGAACAGGACGGTCTGACCGACCTGGTCGGCGATCTCCATCCAGCGGGCGCAGAGGTCGATCATGTCCTCGGTCCGCCGGGGCATCACCTGGGCGATCAGGCTGAGATAGGGCGCGCCGAAATCCTTGGAGAGGTCGAGGATATATCGGAACTCCTCGTCGCTCTTCGGAAAGCCGTTGAACAGGGGCGTCATCCCCCGGGCGGCGAGGAGGGGCTGGGCGGCCTTCGTCTCCGTCACGTCGTCCATGCCAAGATCAAGGCAGAGCCCGGCGAAGCCGGCGTCCGCCGCCTTGGCGACCTTGTCGGCCACCGACAGCTCCGTCCGTCCGGGCTGGCGCAGCTCCATCGCCCAGAGGGACTGGTAGACCTCGATCCGCTGCATGGTCAGGCCGCGATCCTCGCTTCGGCGTCGCTCTTCTTCAGCCGGGAGAAGATCTCCCGCTGGGCGGCGAGATAGCCGTAGGTCGGCGGCGGCCGGCCCAGCCCTGCGACGATCTCCTGATGCAGGGCGGGCAGGGCGTGGAAGGGCACGCCGGGATAGGCGTGGTGGGCCGTGTGGTAGGACATGTTCCACAGGATCCAGCGCATCGGCGAAGGGCCGGTGAGCGTCCTCGTGTTGGTGAAGATGTCCGGCGTATGGGGCATGCAGGTGTGCTCGCCGGTGTTCTGCAGTTGGTGGAACACCTTGGTCAGCAGCAAGGGACCGATCCAGAACTCCACAACAGCGAGGCTTTGGAAGGCGACCGACCCCGCCGCGAGCAGTACCCAAAGGGCGACATGGCCGCGGGCTTCCCAGATCACGATCTGGCGCTGGTTTCCCTCCAGCCAGTAGTCGGCCTCAAGCCCTTGTCCCAGCGCCGCCCGCACGATGGAGCGGATCCTGCGGCGCCAGAAGTCGACCGCGATCAAGTCGAGGATGTAGCGCCCGGTCGTGTAGGGCGTCATGCCGATCAGCTCTGAATCCTTCAGGGGGTCCTGGGTCGCGCGGTGATGGGCGAAGTGCGCCCAGCGGTCGGTGAGGAAGGGGTTGAGCGTCGCGAGGCCGAAGACGTGGCCGAAGACGTCGTTCCAGCCCTTGGTCTTGAACACCGTCCAGTGGCTCAGCTCATGCTGGCCCGCATAGAGGCAGTTGATCAGCATCCCGTGCAGGATCAGCAGCGGGACCAGCGCCAGCGGCCCTGCAGGACCAGCGACGATCAGTCCGGTGGTGGTCAGGGCGATCGCGCCGAGGTGGCTGGCCGTCTGCACCGCTCCCTTCACGTCCGACTTGACGCTGAGGGCGCGCAGGCGGTCGCGCTTCACCACCTTCAATCCGTTCCTGACGATCCAGTCTTCCATGCCAGACGCTCTCCACAGGGCGAACCTGTCCTAGACCTGACGACATGGAAGGTCAAAAGGCTCTGCGCGCTTGGCCTCACCGTTGCGGCCTGACACTATCCCCCACCGCCGAGCTGGGGGCGTGTTGAACGAGGGTGCGATGGTGGGGCGGGTGAGGGACGGCAAGATCGGCGTATGGCTCGCCGCCATGCTCGTCGCTGGCAACATGATGGGCTCGTCGGTCTATCTGTTGCCGACGGTGCTGGCCAAGTCCGGCGGGATCAGCGTGCTCGGCTGGGCCGCGGCGACGGCGGG
>CAIUZX010000111.1 GCA_903903715.1 uncultured Caulobacterales bacterium | reverse complement strand
GTCACTGAACCTGACCAACGGCGCCGTGCTGGGCGTCGATCTCGCCGCCGTGTCGAAGCGACCGGCGACCGCGATCACGGGCGGCTCCGTCGGCCCGAACGCGTAGACGCCGTTCAGCGTGGCGGGGGCGGACTTCACCCTCGCGGGCGGCGTCGCCTCGACCAAGGACGTGTCCCTGACCGGCCCCGGCGTCAGCGTCGGCGGCGTCGGCGCGATCGATATCGGCGAGCAATCTCTCGACATGGCCATCAAGCCGCAGGCGGCGGGCAAGGCGCTGGGCAAGGCCTACAGCCTCGGCGGCGTGCCCATCCGTATCCACGGCCCCTGGGCGAAGCTGAGCTATGAGCCCGACCTGAGTGGCGCGGCCGCAGCGGCGCTGCTCGGCCAGATCGGCAAGTCTGGCGGGTCGGGGGGCGAGGGGCTCGCCGGTCTGCTGGGCGCATTGACCGGGGATACGTCCACCGAGAAAACGCCGTCAAAATCGCCGCCTTCGAGCGATGCGTCGACGCCGAAGAAGAAATCCGACAAGCTGTCGGACATACTGGGCGGTCTCGTGCCGCGCTGAGACATACGCGGGAGACTGTCACGTGCTTGATCTGGTTCTGGCCGTCGGCCACCACCTGACCATCTTCGCCCTGTTCGGGGTGCTGGTCGCTGAACTTGTGCTCGTGCGCAAGGGCATGGACGACGGCGCGATCAAGCGGGTCGCGAACATCGACCTCTGGTACGGGATCCTCGCGGGGGTCATCGTCGCCTTCGGCTTCGCCCGCGCCGTGTTCGCCGCCAAGGGCTGGGACTACTACCAGCACAACGCCGTCTTCTGGGCGAAGATCGGCGTGTTCGTGGTCATCGGCCTCCTCTCCGTGCCGCCGACCATCGCCTATATCCGCTGGAGAAAGCCGGACGCGTCGCCCTCCGACGCCGCCATCGCCAGCGTGCGCCGTTTCCTGTGGCTGGAAGTCGCCCTGTTCGCGCTCCTCCCCATCCTCGCCGCCGCCATGGCGAGAGGCTATGGGCAGATGATCTAGCCCTTCTTGTCCTCATCCTTGAACCACCGCGCCGTTTCGGCGACGCTCACCTCTAGGGGGGTGGGGTCGGACCAGAACCGCTGGGCGAATTTTGAGCTGTCGACGCGGTAGGGCCGGTCCCATTGGAAGCGCATCTCCACGAGTTCGCGCATGCCGGGTGAGCCGGCGCCGATCAGGGGGAGGAGCCAAAGCGGCAGGGCGGAGACGCTCGGCTTGACGTTCAGGGCCCTCGCCGCGATCTCCAGAATCTGGCGCGGCGTCTGCGTGGGCGCGCAGGGGACGTGCCAGACCTCTCCAAAGGCGTCATCCGGCGCATCGAGCAGCGTTCCGACGGCGCGGGCGATGTCGGGCACATAGGCGAAGTCGTGCGGCGTGTCCGGCGGCATGACCATCTGCGCGGCCTTGCCCTTCGCCAGCGCCCCGAAGGCGAGGTCGCCAAGCTGGGTGGTCCGCGCGCCGGGGCCGAAGAAGTCGGAAGGGCGGAGCGCCGCCACGCGCACGCGTCCCGCCTTCGCCGCCGCCTGCCAGATGCGCGTCGCGTCAGACCTCGACTTCGGCTTCACGCCATAGTCGGCCAGCGGCATGTCCTCGGTCAGCGGCTCGTCCTGCGGGCCGTACATGTAGAGATTGTCGACGAACACCATGCGGGGGCCGTAGGCCTCCAGCGCCGAGACCATGTGGGTCATCGCAGCGGGCCAGGCGGTGCGCCAGAGGGATCCCACATAGGCAAAGCCCGTGGCGAGCACGACCTGATCGGCGCCCCTGACCGCCGCCTTCACGGACTCGGCGTCCAGCACGTCGCAGGGGATGAACTTGACGCCCCTTGGCAAGCTCCTGGGCGCCGAGCGCTGGGCGACGATGACTTCGCGGCCCTGACGGGCCAGCAGTTCCGTCACAGCCTGCCCGACCGCGCCGTATCCAAAGACTGTGACTGTGTCGCTCATCGTCATCTCCCGTTCGACGCCGTCACCCTCGCACGGGCTTGAAAATATCAGAAATGCATAGTTTATATATAAAACATGCGTGAAGTGAATTTATCCGGCGTTGATCTCAACCTGCTCCCCGTGCTCGACGCGCTGCTGCGGCGGCGCAACGTCACCCGGGCGGCGGAGGATGTGGGCCTCAGCCAGCCCGCCATGAGCCGCGCGCTCGCAAGACTGCGCGACGTCCTGGGCGATCCCTTGCTGGTGCGGGGGCGGGGCGGGCTCGTCCTCACGCCGCGGGCTCAGGCGCTGGCCCCGAAACTGGAGGAGGCGCTGGCGGCGCTCAAGGGCCTCTATGTCACGCCGGAATTCGATCCGCAGGCGGTGCGCCGCACGATCCGCCTCGCCGCGACCGACGCCTATACCGTCCTTGTCGCGCCGGGGGTACAACGGCGGCTGGAGCGGGAGGCGCCCGGGGTGCTGGTGAAGATCGAGGCGATCGGGCCGGACATCGTCGCCCAGGTGGAGAACGGGCATATCGACCTCACCTTCGGCCTCTCCAACATGCCCCTGCCGCCGGGGGCGAGGAGCGAGCCCCTGTGCCGCGACCGGCTGGCGGTGGTGATGCGCCGCGGCCACCCGACCGCCAACCGGGCCTTCCGGCTGGAGGACTATGCGCAGTTCGACCATGTGGGGGTGACAATGCTGGGAGACGGGCAGTCGGACCTCGACGGCGTCCTCGCCGCGCACGGGATCTCCCGGCGCATGGCCCTGACGACGCCGCACTTCATCGCCGCCCTGGCGACGGTGGCGCGGACGGACCTCGTCACCACCGTCTCCCGCGCCTTCGCCCAGGCCTTTGCGACGCAGTTCGATCTGCGCCTGACCGACCCGCCGTTCGAGGAGACGGGGCTGGACCTCACCATGCTGTGGAACGGGCAGCGCGGGGCGGACCCGTTCCTCGACTGGTTTCGCGGGGTGATTCGGGACGCGGCGGCGGAGGTCTATGGCTGAGGCGGGGTGGTCTCGAACGCGACGCCCGGCCGCGGGGTCTCGTCAACGCTGAGGCGGAAGATGTCCGGCCGGGAATAGTGGCCCACGACGTCGAGGTCGTAGCGGGCGGCGACGAGGTCGCTCACATCGATTTCCGCCGTGATCAGCTCCGTCGTGCGCTCCAGCGGCCCCGCCAGCACATCGCCGAGGGGGCCGACGATCAGGCTGCCGCCGCCGATCAGCGGGCGCTGGTCGTCCCAGCCCTCGACGGTGATCCCAAGCTCTGCGGGAGAGGGCTGCACCTGACAGGCGCTGATGACGAACATCCGCCCCTCATGGGCGATGTGGCGCATGGAGCTGCGCCAGACGTCGCGCTCGTCCACCGTCGGCGCGCACCAGATCTCGACGCCCTTCGCATACATCGCCGTGCGGAACAGGGGCATGTGGTTTTCCCAGCAGATGGCGGCGCCCAGCTTCCCGGCGGGGGTCTCGACGACCGGCAGGGTCGAGCCGTCGCCCTGCGCCCAGATCAGCCGCTCCGTCCCGGTGGGCATCAGCTTGCGGTGCTTGGCGACGAGGCCCCGCTCAGGCGCGATGAACACTGCGGTGCAGTAGAGGCTCGCCCCCGCCCGCTCGATCACCCCCACAACCAGCGTGGCGCTGGTCCGCGTGCTTAAGTCGCTCAGCGCGGCGAGCTCCGGCCCGTCGAGATCCACCGCATTGGCGTGATAGTCCGCAAAGGCGCGGCGGCCCTCCGGCAGGCGATAGCCCAGCCTTGTGCCGAAGATCTCTCCCTTGGGATATCCGCCCAGCAAGGCCTCGGGCATCACCACGAGGGCGGCGCCGGACGCGGTGATCTTTTCCTCGACGGCGAGGATGTTCTGAACCGTGGCGGCCTTGCCCGCCGGGTCAGAGCCGATCTGCAAGGCGGCGACGACGGTCTTGCTCATGACGCGATCCTCACGCCGCAGCGCTCGCCTGGTCGAGGCTCTCGATCTGGGCGGGGGTGAGGGAAAGGCTCAGTGCGCCGAGGAGCTCTTTCAGCTGCTCTGCGCTGGTGGCCGACGCGATGGGCGCGGTCAGGGACGGGCGGGTCATCAGCCAGGCCAGCGAAATCTGGGCGAGGGTCGCGCCGGTCTCCGCCGACACAGCGTCCAGCGCCGCCAGGATGCGCCGGCCCCGGTCGGTCAGATAGGCGCCCATCCGCATCCCGCGCACGCTCTTCTTGAAGTCGGCTTCGCTGCGGTACTTGCCGGTCAAAAAGCCGGAGGCGAGGCCGTAATAGGGGATCACGCCGATCCCTTCTGTCACGCACAGGTCCTGAAGCGCGTCCTCGAAGCCCGCCCGGTCGTGCAGATTGTACTGCGGCTGCAAGGTCTCGTAGCGCGGCAGGCCAAGGCGCGCGCTGACGTCCAGCGCCTCGCGCAGCCGCTCCGCCGAATAGTTGGAGGCTCCGATGGCGCGCACCTTGCCCGCCTGGATCAGCTCGGCGAAGGCCGACAGCGTCTCCTCCAGCGGCGTGTCCGCGTCGTCGCGGTGGGCCTGATAGAGGTCGATCTGCTCGACGCCCAGGCGCTTCAAGCTATCGTCGCAGGCGGCGATGATGGTGTTGCGCTTGAGGCCTGACCGGGCCGGCAGCATGGCGACCTTGGTGGCGATCAGCAGCTTTGAGCGCGCCGCCGACCCGCGCGACTTCACCCACGCGCCGATGACGGTTTCGGACTCGCCGCCTGAGTGCCCCGGAACCCAGGCGGAGTAGACGTCGGCGCTGTCGATCAGCGCCACCCCGGCCTCGACGCACATGTCGAGCATCGTGTGCGAGGTCGCCTCGTCCGCCGTCCAGCCGAACACGTTGCCGCCGAAGGCGAAGGGCCTGGCCTTGAGGCCCGACCGACCGAGCGCACGCATCTCCATCACCGTCTCTCCCGTTCCTGAGCCGGCGGGGGCGGGGCTTACTTCACCCCCAACTTGCGGGTGAGGAATTCCGCGGTCGCCGCGTCGGCCTTTCGCCAGTTTTCGTAGCGCAGGAAGTCGTGGATGTCGTCGGGAATGATCAGCTCTTCATAGGGCGCGTTCCGGTCGCGCAGGCGGCGGGCGAGGTCGATGGTCTGGTTGACCCGCACGTTGCGGTCGTCATCGCCCTGGATCAGCAGGACCGGCGAGGTCCAGCGGTCGATATCCGCCACGGGGGACGACTTGAACGCGACGGCCATGGCCTCCGCCCGGTCCCCCTGCTCATAGCGCCCGGAAGGGGGACCCAGCGTCTCGGCGAGGTCCCGCGACCAGTCGTGCAGGCCGTGGAGGTCCACCCCCGCCTTGAAGACGTCGGAGTTGCGGGCCAGCGCGAGCGCCGTCAGGAGGCCGCCATAGGAGCCGCCCCAGATGCCGATGCGGCTGGGATCGACGCCGCCGCGGGTCTGCAGATACTTCGCCCCGGCCAGCACGTCCTGATACTCCGACGATCCCGCCCAGCCGCCCTTGGCCGGGTGCTGGAAGTCGTAGCCGTAGCCGATGCCGAGGCGATAATTGACCGACAGCACCGTAAAGCCGTGCGCCGCCAGATACTGGTTCATCGCGTAGGCGTTCGAGTAGTAACGCATATACGACCAGCCCAGCATCATCTGACGCGGCGGGCCGCCGTGGACGAAGATCACGCCGGGCTTGTTCCCGCCGCCTGTCTGGAAGAGCTGGCCGTGGATGAGTAGGCCGTCCGGCGCCTTGAAGGTCACTTGCCTGGGCGTGACGAAGTGCGCCTCCGGGAAGTCCTTGTCGGGCGCCTGCAGATCGAGCCGATGGCGCTTGCCCGTGGCCAGCGTGACGACCTCGACGGCCGGCGGCCTGCGGGCGTCGGCGGTGATGTAGGCGACGCTGTCCGACAGACTGACCGGCGACCATTCGAGGCTCTCGCCGCTGGTCAGGGGCGACGGCGCCCGAGCGTCGACGGGGATCCGGTAGAGGTGACGGCGGGCGTCGTCATCGCCGATGGCGCCCGTATTGGCCGAATAGATCAGCGACTTGCCGTCCTTTCCCGCTGTGACGTGCTCGACCATGAACGCGCCGGAGGTGAGGAGCTTCGGCAGCCCGCCCAGCAGGCTCTGCGAATAGAGGTGCGGCCAGTTGTCGGCCATGGAGAGGAAGGTGATCTTGTCCTCTCCCGCCCAGTGCAGATTAGCCTCGCCCGCCACGTCAGGATAGGAGGCGCGCAGGGTCTCGGCGCTCTTCCACACGAGGCGTCCGGCGCCGGTGACCGGGTCTGCGACCCAGATCGACCAGGGCTGCGGCGTATTGACCAGCAAGGGCGACGGCGGGCCGCCCTCTCCGGGCTGGCGGGTGAAGGCGAGCTTCGCCCCGCTCGGCGACCAGATGGGCGAGCCGTCCGTCCCCGTCGAGGGGGCGAGCCAGGTGATCGGTGTTGTCTCGCCGGACCAGACGCCGATGAAGGCGTGGTCGTCGCGGTTGGACACGAAGGCGAGCTTTGATCCGTCCGGCGACCAGGCGAGGCGTCCGTCCTTGCCGCGATCGAAGAAGAGCTTGGTCGGCTCGGCGCCCTCGGACTTGACGGTGAAGACGGCGCCGTCCCGCAGGAAGACGAGCTTGCCTTGCGCGGAGATCGCCGGCGCGTCGCCATCGGAGATCTTCTTGGCGGGCGCGGCGCCCGTGGGGTCGGCGGACCAGATCTCGACCTTTGGCTCGGTCGGGCCCGAGGTCGGGTTGGGCTGCAGACCGCCCTTGGCGGGCCAGTTGGCGTCATGGTCGCCGCCGCGGACGAAGACGAGGCGCGTCCCGTCGGGGGAGAAGGTGAGCTGGGTCAGCTCCTGCCCGTCATCGGCGGTGAAAGACGTCACCTGACGCGGCAGATAGGCGGGGCCGTCTGCGGCCCAGATGTTGCGCACGCCCTTCACCAGCCGCACCCAGGCGATGCGGTCGGCCTTGGGCGCGCTCACAAGCTCGCTCACGAAGGGGTAGGACAGGGCCTGATCGAGGGTGAAATCCGCCGCCGCAGCCTGGGACGGGCCCGTCGCCCACCCGCCGAACACCAGCGCCATCGCCAGCGCCGCACCGCACAGCCCAAGTCGTCTCGCCATGCTCATCTTCCCCTGTTCAGCCCACCCGAACCATAAGGGACGATTGTTGCGTCATGACGTCAAAGAAAACAACGTTAACTATAAGTGTCGGGTTGCTCAGACCTCGACGATCAGGTGCTCCAGTCCGCGGAAGAAGGGCAAAAGGCGCCATTCCGCCGGCGCGTCCGGCTCGGCGAGGCGCATGTTGGGATAGCGCTCGAACAGGCGCAGCAAGGCCACCTGCGCCTCCAGCCG
>CAIUZX010000110.1 GCA_903903715.1 uncultured Caulobacterales bacterium | reverse complement strand
TGGATCGACCCTCCGACCCGCTGGAAGGCTTGTCGGCAGAGGCCCGCGACGGCCTCGCCCGCGCAGCGCTGGCGGCGGGACTTCCCCCAGCCTAAGTCAATCCACCGCGAGGATCACGTGCGAGGCCTTGATCAGCGCCGTCGCCCGCTCGCCGACGATGAGGCCGAGTTCCTCAGCCGCCGAACGGGTAATCACCGCGACCAACTGCTTGCCGGGGGCGAGTTCGAGCGTCACCTCGTCGTTCACCGCGCCGGTCTCGTGCGCCACGACCACCCCTTCGAGTGCATTGCGGGCGGAGGTGCGCAAGGCCCCCTCCCCTGTCGCCAGGATAACGGAGCTCGCGCTGATGAGGGCCAGCGCCTCGCGACCGGCGACAAGGCCAAGATCGGCGACGCTGTCAGAGGTGACGATGGCGGTGACGGCGAGCTCCGGCGCCACGCGCAGGCGCACCTCGGCGTTCACGGTCCCCGGAGTCACCGTCTCTACGAGACCGCGGAACATGTTGCGCGCACTGGTCTTCATGCCGAAACTCCATAACAGCGCCGAGGCCGGGGCGCCCGCTTCCGCCATCGCGGCGTCGAGTTGGTCAGAGACTTGCGACAGGGCCGTTTCAATCCGCGCGAAGGCGGCGAGCAGCGCCTCTCCGGCAGGGGTGACCACCGCCGTACCGCCTTGCGCGCCCCCGGCGCGACTGATCACCAGAGGTTGCTCGAACAGATTGTTCAGCGCCTGCACCGCATCCCACGCGCCCTTGTAGCTAAAGCCCGTCGCCTTGGCCGCGGCGCTGATGGAGCCGAGCCTGCCGATCTCGCGCAACAGCGCCACCCGCTCCGCCCCGACGCGGGCGGCGGGGTTGCGCCTCGACTGGAACAGGGCCGACAGGTGGGGCGCAGATGGCACGTCGAAGAAGGATCCTTGAGCCAGGCGGCGCGGTTCGTCGCACAAGACCTTTGCAAAAACCGTCCAACCGGACAAGGATTATGCAGGTTCGGGCGATGGCCTCGCCCGACGCGAACGACAAACAACCTGAGGAACACCATGAAGACCCGCATTACCGAACTGTTCGGCGTAGAGCACCCCATCATGCAAGGCGGCATGCACTATGTCGGCTTCGCCGAGCTGGCCGCGGCAGTGTCGAACGCCGGCGGCGTCGGCATCATCACGGGTCTGACCCAGCGCACGCCGGAACTCCTCGCCAAGGAAATCGCCCGCTGCAAGGAAATGACCGACAAGCCTTTCGGCGTGAACTTGACCTTCCTGCCCTCCGTCACGCCGCCGGACTATCCGGGTTATGTGAAGGCGATCATCGAGGGCGGCGTGAAGATCGTCGAAACCGCCGGCAACAACCCGCAGAAGTGGCTCCCGGCCCTGAAGGATGCGGGCATCAAGGTCGTGCACAAGTGCACGTCGGTCCGGCACGCCCTGAAGGCCGAGGCCATCGGTTGTGACGCGGTCAGCGTCGACGGCTTTGAGTGCGGCGGCCATCCCGGCGAGGATGATGTCCCGAACTTCATCCTGCTCCCCCGCGCGGCGGAGGAGCTGAAGATCCCGTTCCTCGCCTCCGGCGGCATGGCCGACGGCCGGTCGCTGGTCGCAGCGCTGGCTCTGGGCGCCGACGGGATGAACATGGGCACCCGCTTCATCGCCACGAAGGAAGCGCCCGTGCATGAGAATGTGAAAAAGGCGATCGTCGCGGCGTCCGAGCTCGACACCCGCCTCGTCATGCGTCCGCTGCGCAATACCGAGCGGGTGCTGGTCAACGCCGGGGTCGAGCGGCTCCTCGAAAAGGAACGCGACCTCGGCGCCAACATCAAGTTCGAGGACATCTTCAACGAGGTTGCGGGCGTCTATCCGAAGATCATGACCGAGGGCGACATGGACGCCGGCGCCTGGTCCTGCGGCATGGTGGCGGGTCTGATCCACGACATCCCGACCTGCAAGGAACTGATCGACCGGATCATGACCGAGGCGACCGACATCATTCGCGGCCGTCTTGAAGGCATGCTGTAAACGGTCATAGGCTTGGGCTCTGGGCCGGGGGCGATCGCTTTCGCCTCCGGCCATCTGTCAGTCTGCCCGATTCGCGAACACTTCAGCGGCTGCACGTTTTGCGGCCAAACGTGCCTATTTTTTGGTCAACTATATTCTGTCGGCAAAAATGAAGCGCGCGCTTGTCTCGCAATCGGGCAGATTCAAATTCGCCATCGCTTATCTCCATAGAAACTTACAGCCGATTTACTTAATTTTCACCTCCGAAGGGCTGATTAGCGGCAGCACAGCCATCGGGTGGACGAATGAACAAGCTTTCCCTAGCGGCACGACTTCAGACCTTCGGCCGGAACATCATTATCGGCGTGTCCGTCGCCCTTGTTGTGGCGGTCGCCGCGACCGTCCAGCTACGCGTCAACGGCCCGATGTATGATCGGATCGTGCTGAGTAAGGACCTGGTCGCCGACATCCTGCCCCCGCCCGAATATGTGCTTGAGGCCTATCTCGAGGCGACGCTGGCGGTGAATGATCCGAGCCAGATCGAAGTCCACCGTCAGAAGCTCGCTCAGCTCCACAAGGACTACGACGACCGCAAGGCCTACTGGCAATCCTCCGCTCTGCCTGCCGAACTCCGGGACAAGCTGGTCGTTCAGTCAGACGCCGAGGTGCAAACCTTCTGGAAAGCCGTCGAACAGGGACTTTTGCCGGCCTTGAAGTCCGGCGACGCGGCGGCAGCCAAATCCGCCTATCAGACGGCGTCTGCGGCCTACACCCGTCACCGGGCGATGATCGACGAGGTGGTCAAATCCTCGGACTCCTTCAGCAAGAAGGTTGAGGGCGACGCGGCCATGATGACCTGGATCGCCTT
>CAIUZX010000109.1 GCA_903903715.1 uncultured Caulobacterales bacterium | reverse complement strand
CTGATGCACCTGCCGCCGAGCAAATGTCGGAAGCACAAGGACCACTAGAAAACCTATTGATTGTAGTGGATTTTTCGAATTTGACATTCGAAACCCAGCTAAGTGTCAAATGGGACTCGAATGTCAAATTCAATCCACTAGCCAGCCGTCCAGAAAATCGAACACCTTGCCCTTGAAGAAGGCGTGGGCAATCGCCGAAAAATGGTCGCACCCGGGCAGGGTCTCGGCATGGGCGCCGGGAATGGCGTCGGCCAGCCCCTCCACGCTGCCCGCCAGATGATCCCGCGCCCCGGCGACGACCAGGGTCGGCGTCCGAACCCTAGCCAGATCCTCCATCGAAACGGCGCGCCCCTCCCCCTGGCTGCAGGCGGCCAGCGCCAGCCGGTCCTCGCCCTGCTCGTCGGCGAACTGGCGAAAACTGCGCAGCAGGGGATCTGGAATCTCATCTGCGGAGGCTGCGGACATGGCGGCGACCATCTGATCACCTCCCCTCGGCGGATCGAGGAGCCGCGCGCCGACGCCGCCCAGGACCAGATGATCGAACCGGTCCGGATGGTCGATGGCCGCGCCGAGCGCCAGCTGCGCGCCGAGCGAATAGCCGATCAGACTGGCGCGCTGAACGCCCCGCGCGTCCATCAGCCGCACGATGTCATCCGACAATGTGCGGCGCCCATAGAGCGCCGGATCGTGCGGGCGCGCGCTCTCGCCGTGCCCCCTAAGATCAAAGGCGATGCGCCGCTCCCGCCGCTGATCAAGGGCGGCGTACCAGCCGGTGCGCTTCCAACCTTCGTGGCGATTGGAGCTGAAGCCGTGAACCAGCATGACGCACCGAAGATCCGGCGCGCCCGCGTCGTCATAGGCGATCTCCAGACCGTCCAGTATCAGTGTCGCCATGTCGTCTGCTCCGCGTGTTCCCTGATGACGGCACAGCAAAGCCATTTCGGTGCGCGCCACGATTTTAATTGACGCTAGGCCGCTCTCCTTGGAAGTCAAATCGATGCGTGAGCGGACCGCCGTTCTCCGCCATTTTGGAAAGTCATCGATGAGTCCGACGCTGCTGTGGGGTTTGGCCGGGTTTGCGCTGGTGTCGTCAATCACGCCGGGCCCGAACAATCTGATGCTGATGGCGTCGGGCGCGAACTTCGGCCTGAAGCGGACCTTGCCGCACATGGCGGGAGTGTCCCTCGGCTTCGGCCTGATGGTTCTATTGTTGGGGCTCGGGATGGCCGGGCTCTTCGCCGTCGCGCCGTGGCTCTATGACGTGATCCGCTGGGGCGGCGCGGCCTATCTTGTATTCCTGGCCTACCGCATCGCCGTCTCTTCAAGCGTCGGTCAGGGCAAGACGGGCGCAAAGCCCATGACGTTCCTGCAGGCCGCAGCCTTCCAGTGGGTCAATCCCAAGGCCTGGGCGATGGCGGTCGGCGCGGTCGCGGCCTATGCGCCGACGGATCATCTGGCGGCCAATGTGGCCCTGGTCGCCTTCATCTTCATGATCGTCAACGCGCCGTCGGTGTCGATCTGGGCGGCGTTCGGCGTGGGCGTGCGCCGCTGGCTGGATCGCCCGGCCGCCTTGCGCGCCTTCAATCTGACCATGGCGGCGCTGCTGCTGCTCTCCCTCGCCCCGATGCTGACGAGCCATGCTCCGGCGCCAGAGCACTCGCGATCGTCGAAACCTAGCTGAAAGGCCAGAGCTTCGTGCGCTTTCGAACCTGAGTCGGGCCGAAGGTGCGAAGGACGTCGGCGCTCATGGGGGATGGCGCAGCCGCCGCCCCCTGCTCCAGCGCGCTCTGCGCCGCCGCGATGGCCGTCAGGTTCGTCACCCCCCGCGCAGTGACGTTCGGCGTCAGGACGTGCACAGGCTTCGACATGCCCAGCAGGATCGGCCCGACCATCAGGCCCTCCGAGGAGGCGGCAACCAGGGAAAAGGCGATATTGGCTGCGTCGAGGGTCGGGTGGATCAACAGGTTGGCGGTCCCCGACAGGCGACCGTCCGGCACCAGCCGCTCACGCAGCGCCTCCGTCAGCGCGGAGTCTCCGTGCATCTCACCGTCGATCTCGAGATCGGGGAATCGCTCCCGGATCTTGCCCAGGGCGTCGCGCATCTTGCGCGCCGAAGGTGAATGGCTCGCCCCGAAGTTCGAGTGAGACAACAGCGCCGCCTTGGGGGCCATGCCGAACCGCCGGACTTCTTCGGCCGCGAGCCCGGTCAGTTCCGCGAGCTCGGTCGCAGTCGGATCATAATTGACGTGGGTGTCGGCGAAGAACAACGCGCCGCGGGACAGGATCAGCACCGACATCGCGTACACCCGGCTGACGTCGGCCCGGGTCGGGATGATCGGCAGGACGTCAGTGAAATGCTTCCACCAGTCTCCATCACCGCCGACCAGAGCGCCATCCACCTGGCCCTCCCGTAGCAGCATCGAAGCGGCGATCGCCGGGTTCGTCCGGAAAAGCCGGTCTGCGGATTGAGGCGTCACGCCGCGCCGCGCGACCAGGCGCTGATAGTCCGCGATCAGCTTCGCCACTTCGGCCGTTTCCGAAAAGGGATCGAAAACGTCGACCGAGCGGCCCAGCTCCAGCCGCAGCCCCATCTGCGACGCCTTGCGCTCGATCGCGTCCTTTCGTCCCACCAGCACCGGACGGGCGAGGCCTTCGTCCAGAACCGTCTGCACGGCGCGCAGGACCCGCTCGTCCTCCCCCTCCGCATAGACCACCCGGCGGGAGACGGCGCGGGCGCGCTCGAAAATCGGGCGCATCAACTGGCCGGAGCGATACACGAACCGCTCGAGCTGCGCGCGATAGGCGTCGAAGTCCACGATCGGACGCTTGGCGACGCCGCTGGCCATGGCGGCTTGCGCCACCGCGGGGGCGACGGTCAGGATCAGGCGCGGATCAAAGGGTGCAGGCATGATGCAGGTCTTGCCAAACTGCGGCGCCCGTCCGCCATAGGCGTTCGCAACCACCTCACTCGCCTCCGCCCTAGCCAGAGCGGCGATGGCCTCGACCGCAGCCACCTTCATCGCCTCGTTGATCTCCGTCGCGCCGACGTCGAGGGCGCCGCGAAAGATGAAGGGAAAGCACAGCACATTGTTGACCTGGTTGGGATAATCGCTGCGCCCCGTGGCCATGATCGCGTCGGGACGATGCTGGGCGACGAGCTCGGGCAGGATCTCCGGATCCGGATTGGCCATCGCGAGGATCACGGGATTCGGCGCCAGCAAAGGCAGCCACTCGGCCTTCAGCACGCCGGGCGCGGAGAGACCGAGGAAGATGTCGGCGCCCTTCAGCACCTCGTTCAGCTTGCGCGCGTTGGTGCGCTGGGCGTAGCGCGCCATGTTCGGCGGCATGTCCGGCTCACGGCCGACATAGACCACGCCCTTGATGTCCGTGAGGGTGACATTCTTCGCCGGCAGTCCCATGGAGACGAGAAGGTCAACGCAGGCCAGCGCCGCCGCTCCGGCGCCCGAGGTGACCAGTTTCACCTCCTCCAGCCGCTTGCCCTGCAGCATCAAGGCGTTACGCACGGCGGCGGCGCAGACAATGGCCGTGCCGTGCTGGTCATCGTGAAAGACCGGAATTCCCATGCGCGCGCGCAGGGCCTGCTCGATGACAAAGCACTCCGGCGCCTTGATGTCCTCAAGATTGATGCCGCCGAAGGTCGGCTCGAGCGCCGCGACCACTTCGATGAAGCGAGCCGGGTCCGTCGCATCGACCTCGATATCGAAGACGTCGATGCCGGCGAACTTCTTGAACAGCGCGGCCTTGCCCTCCATCACCGGCTTACCGGCCAGGGGGCCGATGGCGCCCAGTCCCAGAACGGCGGTGCCGTTGGTGATCACTGCGACCAGATTGCCGCGGCTGGTGTAGTCCCGCGCGCTGTCCGGATCAGCCACGATCGCCTCACAGGCGGCGGCGACCCCGGGGGAATAGGCCAGCGACAGGTCGCGCTGCGTCGCCATACGTTTTGTCGGCTCGACCGAAAGTTTCCCGGGCTGCGGGTAGCGGTGATAGTCGAGCGCCGCCTGACGAAAATCCTCATCCACGCGATCTGTCTCCTGATAGGCGCCGGCGTTGAGCTTAAACCCGCCGACCAAGGATCGCGCATAGTTACTGCATTCCTGCGTCCGAAGAGCGACAATTCTCCCGTTTGGCTGTTCCGATCCCAACAGGGGCGAGCGCGCCGTTTGCCGCAGGTACGTGACAGGCTAGGGTCCCCCTCCCGATCATCGCCAGCGCCGAGTCGCCCCTTTGACGCCGATAAAGTTCCTGCGCACACTGAAATCGCGGCCCCGCCTGCTTGAATCGATCGGCGTCGGCGTGGTTGCGGCCATCGCGCTATCTGCTTTGCCAGGCGCGATTGCGCCCAGCACCATCGCCATCTCGGCGTGGGACATCGGGTGCCTGTTCTTCATCGCCGCCATGTTTCATTTGATGAGCGGCCAATCCGCCGAACGTCTTCAGAAGCACTGCGCGGCTCAGGACGAAGGACAAGGCATGATCCTGGGACTGGTGTTGCTGGCCGCGACCGCCAGCATCGGCGCCGTCGCCGTGGAGTTATCGGCCGCCAAGTCTGCACATGGACTGGAGAAGGCGTTACGGGTCGGCGCAGCCTTCACGACGGTCGCCCTGTCCTGGACGCTGGTCCAGCTGATCTTCGCCCTGCACTACGCCGCTGAATATTATAAGAAAACTCCAGACGGCCCGGTTGGCGCTTACCAGGGCGGCCTCGCCTTCCCGCCGGGAGATCCACCGGACTTTTGGGATTTTCTGCACTTTTCCGTGGTGATCGGAGTCGCTTCACAGACGGCTGACATCGGCTTTCTCAGCAAGTCCCTGAGGCGCATCGGCACCGTGCACGGCGTGATCGCCTTCGTATTCAACACGGCTGTCCTGGCGCTCGGCATCAATCTGGTGGCGGGTCTCTTCTAGACAAGCGGCGCGCCGCACCGCAAAGACGCGTCTGCGACGCGCGTTTCTGCGTCCTCATGTGACGAGACCCTGATGGATCGCAGAGCCTTCCTGGCGAGCACCGCCGCCACCGCCGCCCTGTCCGGCCCCGCCATCGCCGCGCCCGCTGATCCCTTCCCCGCCATTCTGGACGCGTTTTTGGCTTTGTCGCCGGAGCAGGCCACGAGCGCCGGGCTCGACACCGGCCCGCGCGCCGCGCTCAAGCACCGGATCGACCCGCGGGACGCCGCGCACCGCTTGCGCTTCTACGACGCCCTGATCGCGGCCCGGCCCGCGCTTGAAAACGCCCGCAACGGCGCGACGGGCCGCTACGCGCGGTTCGTCGATTCAGCGATATGGGTGTCGGACATTTTCGCCGGCTTCCAGAAATTCGCCTACGGAAGCGTGGACGGCTACTACTACCCGGTTCCGTTCGCGGTGACCCAGATGTCCGGCGCCTACAAGGATGTGCCGGACTTTCTGGATGTTCAGCACACGATCACGACGCGGGATGACGCTGAGGCCTATCTCGACCGGCTCGCGGACTTCGCCCGGGTGGTGGAAGGGGAAACGGCCCTGTGCCGGGAACAGGCCGCGAACGGCGCGTCGCCGCCGGACTTCATCCTTGAGCGCACCACCACCCAACTGCAACGGTTTATGGCGGCTCAGTCCGGGGCGACGCCGGGGCTGGTCGGGTCCTTGATCCGCCGCACGGCCAAGGCCGGGCTCGCCGGAGACTGGGAAAAGCGGGCCCTGTCCCTTGTCGCCGGTCCCCTCGCCACAGCCATCGCCGAGCAGGCCGCCATCATCGAGGCGCTCAAGCACGGGGCGAGGACAACCGCCGGGGTGGGCGGGCTGCCGGATGGTCACGCCTACTACGCCCGTTGCCTCGCTTTCCACACCTCGACCGATCTGACACCCGACGCCGCCCACGCCATCGGCCTCGAGGAGGTCAAGGCGATCTCCGCCGAAGCGAGAACGGTGCTCGATCGGCAGGGAGTCACCCGGGGAACTGTCGGCCAAGGCGTCAAGGCGCTCTGGACGGATCCACGTTATCAGTTCCCCGACACGGATGCGGGCCGCGCAGAGGTGCTGGCCTTCATCCAGGGTCGGCTCGACGACATCAAGACCCGTCTGCCGCGCGCCTTCTCGGCCCTGCCCAGAACGCCACTCGAAGTGCGACGCGTTCCGCAGGAGATCGAACTCGGCGCGCCCGGCGCCTATTCGCAGGGCGGCAGCATCGACGGATCACGACCCGGGGCGATCTATTTCAATCTTGCAGACACGCACAACTGGCCCAGCTGGGTGACGCCGTCCACGGTCTATCATGAGGGCTTGCCGGGGCATCATCTGGCGGCCTCCTTCGCCAACGAAGCCCGTGACATTCCCACCGTTTTCAAGCTGCTCGTCTTCAACGCCTACAACGAGGGCTGGGCGCTGTACGCCGAGCAACTCGCCGACGAACTGGGCGTCTACGATGAGGCGCCGCTCGGGCGACTGGGGCGGCTGCAGGATTCCCTGTTCCGCGCCTGTCGGATCGTGGTCGACACGGGTTTGCACGCCAGGGGCTGGAGCCGTGAGCGCGCGATCGCCTATGTGGTGGACAACGCTGGCTCCACCCCCGATGACGCCCGCCGGGAGATCGAGCGATACTGTTCCTGGCCAGGTCAGGCCTGCGGCTACAAGATCGGGCACCTCGAGTTTTTGCGTCTTCGCGCGCTGGCTCGCAGGAAGCTCGGACAACGCTTTGATTTAAAAGCGTTTCACGACACGGTTCTGCGCAATGGCCCGATGCCGCTGACCAGCCTTTCCCGCACCGTCGACGCCTGGATCGCGGGTCGGTAAGGCGAAGATCTCGAAGTCTGGACGCAAAAAAGCCCCGCCGGAAAACCGGCGGGGCCTTATCTTGGGTGCGGGGACAGGATTTGAACCTGTGACCTTCAGGTTATGAGCCTGACGAGCTACCGGGCTGCTCCACCCCGCGGCAAGCTCATACGTGATGAAGGGTTGGACTTGAAATTCGTTTTATCCGTCTAGCAGACCCGGCGGCGACCTACTCTCCCGCGCCTTAGGACGAAGTACCATCGGCCCTGGGGAGCTTAACGACCGAGTTCGGAATGGGATCGGGTGGGGACTCCCCGGCATAGCCACCAGGTCAGCAAGACGGATAACGACATTGTCTGAAGTAAACACGCTCATGACAGCGACGACTTCGTCACCGCGCATGAATTCTACTGAAGAACGATCAAGCCGATCGAGTTATTAGTACCGGTTAGCTACACGGGTCACCCCGCTTCCACACCCGGCCTATCAACGTGGTGGTCTACCACGACTCTCGGCGAAGCCTTGTTTTGAGGTTAGTTTCCCGCTTAGATGCTTTCAGCGGTTATCTATTCCACACTTAGCTACCCTGCTGCGCGGCTGGCGCCACGACAGGTCCACCAGAGGTGTGTCCATCCCGGTCCTCTCGTACTAGGGACAGATCCTCTCAAGCTTCGTACACCCACGGCAGATAGGGACCAAACTGTCTCACGACGT
>CAIUZX010000108.1 GCA_903903715.1 uncultured Caulobacterales bacterium | reverse complement strand
GGCCCAGAAGGGTGGCGGCAGGCCGATCTTTTCCAGCTCCTCCTCCGTCATGCGCCAGATCGGGGTGATCTCGTCGGCGAGCCAGAGCGCGATCTCCGGCGCGTGCGGGGTCCGCTGCAGACGGGTGTTGGCGAGGATGAAGGCCTTGCGGTCCTCGAGCTCCGTCCCGACCAAGACGCTCACGGTTTCGGGGCGGCGATGGCGAGGACATTGAGATAACCCGTCCGCACCTCCATCCGCGCCGTCACGCCCTTCTCCGTCAGGAGGCGGTGCGCCTTTGGCAGCGACCAGCAGGGCAGGTGCATGAACATGTGATGCTCGCAGTGATAGTTCACATAGTAGGGGGCGATGAAGGCCCGCTCGATCAGGTCGGTGCGGGTGGTGCGGGCGCTGCGCATCGGGTCGTCATTGTCCGGCATGCACGCGTGCTCTGCGATGTTGCGCAGGCGCGTGATCAGGGGATACCAGACCGCCATCGGCAGGATCCAGTAAACGAAATACGCCCACCACAGTCCCGCAAGGCTGAGCCCCGTCAGCAGCACCGCGTTGCAGATGAAGAAGCGCTGCTCATGCGCGGCGATGGACTTGAGGGTCTCCGGCGTGGACTTGCCCGACGCCTTGGCCTTGGCGAAGGCCTGAAAATACGGGGCGATGCGCTGCTTGAAGAAGGTCTGACCGGTCAGGTCGCGGATGATCTTGCGCCGCAGCGACGCGCGGGTCGTCGGGAACGGGGCGGACAGGACGAGATCGGGGTCCTCCGCCTGCTGGGTGAACTTGTGGTGCTTCAGGTGATAGGGGCGATAGCGCGCAAGGCTCGACCCCATCGGCTGGCCGCACAGCCATTCCCCCACCCAGTCATTGACCTTGATGTCCGGGTGCAGGCAGCCGTGCGCCGCGTCGTGCATCAGGATGGCGAGGCCAAGCTGGCGACAGCCGATGATCCCGATGGCGAGGAGCACCGTGAACGGGTTCGGCCAGATCACCGCCACCGCCATCGCCGCAAAGATCACGATCCAGGCGTGAGCGACCAGCAGGAGCCCCCGCCAGGACGAGCGCACGGCCAGCGAGCGCCACTCGGCGTCGCTGAAATAGGTCTTGGGGTCCACGCGATGTACGGCGGGCACGGCGAAGTCTCCGGGATCTGGGTCTGTTGCGGACGAGGGCTTATGGCTTGGGTTCGTATAACATGCGCCGCGTCCGTCTGGGTTTGCAAATCCGACCGGTGAAAGCCGCCGGTTCAAGGCCGCGCGAATTTGAAAACTTGAAATCCAGTAGGGGATACCCTTATAGTTCACTCATGACTGGCCCGATGCGGTTTGATTGGGATGACGCGAAAGCAGAGGCCAATGAGGCCAAACACGGCGTGCCGTTTGAATACGCCGCTGCGATCTTTCTGGACGCCAACAGACTTGATTTTGACGCCTCCCGACCGGAGGACAACGAGGACAGGCGCAAGGTTGTGGGCGTGATTGAGGGCCGGATTTTCACAGTGGTTTACACGCTGCGCGACGACGTCATCCGGCTGATATCCGCCCGCCGCGCCAACGATCAGGAGACCCGTCGATATGCTTAAGTTTGAGCTCGACCCGCGAACGCCGCCAAAGCTGTCGCCCGAGGCGGCGGCGCGTCTGGATGCGATGACGCCCGACGAGATCGAAGCGAACGCGGCGACCGATCCAGACAATCCGCCACTCACTGAGGGTGAGTTGTCACGGCTCGCGGCGGCGCGGCTCGCCAAGTCGGCGCGTGCGGTTGCGGGATTGAGTCAGGCGCAATTCGCCTCGCGGTTTCATATCAACGTCGCGCGCCTTCGCGACCTCGAGCGCGGCCGTTTCCGACAGCCCGACAGCGCGTTGATCGCCTACCTCAAAGTGATCAAGTCCGATCCGGCAGCGGTCCTGAAGGCTATTGATGTTATTGAGTAAGTTTCGTTTTTCTTCCCGCGGCGTTGTATTGTCCGCCGAAGTCGCAGCGGCGCGTCATTGGAGGCGAGACGAAACGTGTCCCTTGTCGCTACAATAGCGCCGACGCGTCAGACCGGAAATCATTCATGCGCTTTCAGCTCCTTGCGCGCCTCGCCGCCACCCTTGTCCTCTGCCTCGCTGCGCCGCTGGCCGCCGAGGCGGCGAGCTTCAAGTGCGCCAAGGCGACGCAGGCCGACGAAAAGCTGATCTGCCAGGACCGGCGGCTGAACGATCTTGATGTGGAGCTCTCGGTGCGGCTCGATGTGCTCAAGCACCTGATGCCGACGGGCCAGCGCGCCGCCCTGAAGGACGACCCGTCCGCCTGGTTCGTGGCCCGGCGCCAGTGCGCCGCCGACCGCGCCTGCCTGATCCGCCATTATGACGACCGCCTCGAAGAGGTGAACGGCGC
>CAIUZX010000107.1 GCA_903903715.1 uncultured Caulobacterales bacterium | reverse complement strand
TTCCCGATACTCGCCGCGGCCTTCCATCTCCCATCGGGCGTCAAGCTCGACCCAACCCTTTCCGAAGGGCCTGAAGGTGCGAACGCAGAGCGCCGCATCGGACGAGCTGCGCCAGGCGCCCAGCAACGGCGCCAAGGGCCCGAGGAGCCCACGTCCACTATTCCACCCCGCCATCGCCCTCTCCCCGCCAAATGTTGCGAGGGTGATCCGATCAGGCGCGATTGTCGATGGCGGAGGGGGGAAGGGAGGCTCGACGTCGTTTTGCTCAGTCCGACGAAGGCTGCCGTGTGTGTCGGCCGTCCACCCTACCCCTCCGGTTGCGCTTCAGGCGGTCCGGTGGCTGGCGTCGTTCTGCAGGTCCTGCGGCGATGTCGAGCGCGCGGACCGCCAGAACCAGATCACGTAGAGCGCGCCGAGCGGCACGCCGACGCGGATCATCTCTCCGGCTTCCGCGGTCAGGCTGAAGCTGAAGCTGAACCCGAAGTTGACCAGGGTCAGCAGACCCCACAGCCATTTCCGCCTGAACGTCGGCGAGCGGATGATCAGCATGACGGACGTGATCCAGATCACGGTGCTCAGGCACGCGAAGACCGCCGTCCCGGGGCCAAGTGTCGTGATGTGAATGAGGTCTGACATATCGCCTCCTGTGAGAAGAGGGTCGGCGAAATCGACGTTCGCGTCAAGGTTTATTGCGGGGCTGGTATTTTGCGGCAATGATTTCAAGGTCTTCAATCAGGTCGCCGGATGTGCGGCCGCGCATGTCCCAGGAATCGAAAGGAGAGGCATTTTTTTACGCATCAAATGATGATATATCTCGTGCCTCAATGGGAGGTCTTCACATGCGCACGACCCTCGCCCTGGATGACGAACTGGTCGCCAAGGCCCAAGCCCTGACCGGCCAGACCGAGAAGTCGAGCCTGGTGCGCGAGGCGCTCAAAGCCCTGATCGAGCGGGAAAGCGCGCGGCGACTGGCGCGGCTGGGCGGCAGCGAACCGGATCTGGAAGCGCCGCCTCGCAGGCGGCCAGACGCGGCGTGATCCTCGCGGACACCTCCGTTTGGATCGATCACTTTCGCGCCTATGACGAGAAGCTGGCGGCGCTGCTGGACAAGGGCGGCGTTCTCGCCCACCCGTTCGTCATCGGCGAACTGGCGCTGGGCAATCTCCGGCGCCGCGACCTCATCCTCGGCACGCTCCTCGACCTGCCGCAGGCGATCGCGGCCACGGACGCCGAAACGTTTCACTTCATTGGCGCGCACGCGCTTCACGGGCGGGGGATCGGCTATCCGGGCGCCCACCTCCTCGCCGCCGTGCGGCTGACGCAGGGCGCCAAGCTCTGGACGCATGACCGGCGCCTGCACGACGTGGCGGACGCGTTGGGTGTGGCGGCGAGACCTTAGCGGTGTCGGGCTAGGCCCCTCAATGCGTCTCGTCGGACCCGTTCGACCAGCGCTTCAGGAGGGGGCTGAGGCCCAAAAACACCACGCCGACGCCGAGCGCGCCCCAGCCGAGGATATTGAACACGCGGATGGAGGTGGCCAGCGCCGCGTGGGGGTCGAGCACCTGCCCGCCGGCGGTCTCCGTCCCCGCAAAGCCTGCGATGAACCCGCCGACATATCCCGCATAGGAGATGGACAGGTACCAGACCGCCATCAGGGTCGAGATCAGCACAGGCGGCGCAAGCTTGGTCACCTGCGACATGCCGATGGGGGAGAGGCAGAGCTCCCCCGTCGTCTGAAGGAGGTAGCTCACCGCCAGCACGATCAGCGGCGTGCGGGCGTTTCCGTCGGCGTACTTCGCGCCATAGACCAGCACGAGGAAGCCCAGCGCCACTTGAATGAGGGCGAGGCCGAACTTGATCAACGGGTCGGGGTCCTTGCCCTTCCTGCCCAGGAACGTCCAGAGCGCTGCAAAGGCAGGGGCGAACAACAGGACAAAGCCGGTGTTGAAGGCCTGGGTCTGCGCGGCGGTCATGCCGGCGTCCACCCAGATGACCGACTTGGGCGCGATCCCTGCGGCGTCCAGCATGGCGCGTGAGGCGACCACCACCTCTTTCCCGAACAGGGAGAAGCGGACGGGCGCGTTGACGAGATCAAGGCGCACATTGCGCTCTGCGAACAGGTTGAGAGAGCTGCCCGCCTGCTCGAAGAGGGACCAGAACACCGTCGCGCCGAAGACGAGGACCAGGGCGAGGCCCACCCGCTCCCACGCCGCCCGGTCGCCGTTGCGGGCGAGCCAGACGCCGACATAGACGAGCGCCGCCACGGCGCAGACGTTCAGCCCCATGCCCACGATCTTGTTGTCGCCGATGACGGCATAGATCAGGGCGAGGAAGAGAAGGCTGGACAGATAGATGACGGTCTCCAGCCGCAAGGGGCCGATCTTGCGGTCGAGGGCTTTCGCGTCCGGCGGCTCCCCCTTGCCCTGCAACAGCGGCTTGCCCAGCACGAACACGACGAGCCCCGCCAGCATGCCGACGCCCGCGGCGCCGAAGCCGTAGGACCAACCCAGAGTCTGGCCGAGCCACCCGCACAGCACCGCAGCCCAGAAGGCCCCGAGGTTCATGCCGAAATAGTAGAGGGTGAAGCCGGGATCCCGCCGCGCATCGCCCTGGTCATAGAGCTGGCCCGCGATGGAGGAGATGCTCGATTTCAGGAAACCCACCCCCGCGACGATGAGGGAGAGGGCGAGGAACAGCACCTTCTCGAACACCGGCGGCCCGGGGATCACGCCGAAGGCGAAGTCCTTCGCGCCAAGATGGGCGGGCAGGGGCGCGCCTGCGGGCAGACCCTTGATGTCGAGGCCGCCGCCGTCCGCGTGCGCCACTTCATAGGCCGCCGCGCCGACCTTGACACTGAGGCGTTTCGCTTCGCCTTGCCCGGTGGTGGTGAGGACGTAGGTGTGGCCCTGGGTGGTCAGGGTCTGCTGCGCGGGGGGGCCTTCGACGGCCATCAAAAGATGCCCGGCGACCAGCAGGATGGCGCCGAACATGACCGCCTTGCGATTGCCGAGATACCGGTCGGCGATGATCCCGCCGATCAGCGGGGTGAGGTAGACCAGGGTGACATAGGCGCCGTACTGCCCTGTGGCCCGCTGGTCCGTGAACAGGAACTGCTGGGTCAAGTAGAAGATCAACAGGCCGCGCATGCCGTAATAGGAAAAGCGCTCCCACATTTCCGTCAGGAACAGAACGGCGAGACCCTTGGGGTGCGCGCGCAACTGCCAGAACACCGGCGCGCAGGTGACGAGCGTGATCAGAAACCCCGCCACAAAGACTATATTCATCACGCCGCCTTATCGCCTCGACCAGACGCGCACTATAGCCAAGCTTCGCCCGCTGGCGATAGGGCGCACCCTTTGGGGGAGGCGCAGCCTTGTCAGGGCGCGGACCCCTGTTCCACTGCAGCCTTCAGGCGGGTGATCTGCGCCTTCAGCACGCCGTCGACGGCGGGGGCGAGGGGCAGGAGGCCGCCGGGCGTGTGGCCGCTGAAGTCATAGGTGAGGGTGACGTCCGTCGCTTCGCCCTTCGGCTTCAGAGTGACGGTCATATGGCCGCCGCCGCCCATGGCCTGCAAGGGGCCGAGCGCGCCTTCCAGACGCAGGGCCTTGGGCGGATCAATATAGACCACCACCATGTGCCGCACGCCGCCGCCGCTGGGGAGGGTCTCGATCCAGGCGCCGCCCGCCCTGGGGTCGAGGGTCAGGTTGCGGGCCTCGTGGGAATAGGTGTGGTCAGGCGACCAC
>CAIUZX010000106.1 GCA_903903715.1 uncultured Caulobacterales bacterium | reverse complement strand
TTCATCCGCAATCCCGAGTTCCAGGGCCAGACGAAGGAACGCCTGTCCTCCAGCGAGGCGCAGAAGCTGGTCGAAACGGCGCTGAGGGACCCCTTTGACCACTGGCTGACCAACCAGCCGAAACAGGCGACCGCCCTCCTCCACTTCGTCGTGGAGCGCGCGGAAGAACGCCTCAAGCGCCGGAAGGATCGCGATGTCGCGCGGGCCTCGGCGACACGCAAGCTCAGGCTTCCCGGCAAGCTCGCTGACTGTTCAGGGGCGTCGTCCGATGGCTCCGAGCTCTTCATCGTCGAAGGAGATTCCGCCGGCGGCTCCGCAAAGCAGGCCAGAAACCGGCAGACGCAGGCGATCCTTCCCTTGCGAGGCAAGATCCTGAACGTCGCTTCGGCCACTTCCGACAAGACCGGCGCCAATAAGGAACTGTCGGACCTGATGCTGGCCCTCGGCGTTCAGCCAGGATCACGCTTCAAAGAAGAGGATCTTCGCTACGAACGTATCGTCATCATGACCGACGCCGACGTGGACGGCGCGCACATCGCCTCGCTGCTGATTACCTTTTTCTATCGCACCATGCCGTCCCTGATCCGTAAGGGGCGCCTGTTCATGGCCATGCCGCCGCTATATCGCATCAGCCACGGCTCCACCACGTCCTACGCCCGTGACGACGCGCACAAGGACGAGCTGATGGGCACCCTCTTCAAGGGCAAGAAGCCGGATATTGGCCGCTTCAAAGGCCTTGGCGAGATGATGCCGGCCCAGCTCAAGGAAACCACGATGGATCCCAAGACGCGGACGCTCGCGCGCGTCACCCTGCCGCGCGATGAAGAAGGTGTGGTCGAACTGGTGGAGACGCTGATGGGCCGAAAGGCGGAATTGCGCTACCGCTTCATCCAGGAAAACGCCGAATTCGCCACCGACGATCTCGACGTCTAACCCTTCTCTCTCAAGAGAGTCTGCGCGTGATTGACACTCCGCTGCTTTCGCCTATGGTCGCGCCGAAAGGCCGGGGTCAGGCGAAGCACGCCTTCGCCTGCGACTTATTCGAGAGGACGCGAACGGCGTCCGCCGGTCGCCGACCCCGCCGCTGACTCCAGGACGCATGACAACATTCGCAGAACTGGGGCTAAGCCCCTCCATCGTTCAGACCGTAGCTGAAACCGGTTATACACAGCCCACCCCGATCCAGGAGCAGGCGATCCCTGTGGCGCTGGCGGGACGTGATGTTCTGGGCATCGCCCAGACGGGCACGGGCAAGACCGCCGCCTTCACCCTGCCAATGATCGACAGACTGTCCGCTGGGCGTTCCAAGGCGCGCATGCCACGCAGTCTTGTGCTGGCGCCGACCCGCGAGCTCGCCGATCAGGTGGCGTCCTCCTTCGAAAAGTATGCTGCGGGTGGCAAGCTCACTTGGGCGCTGCTGATTGGCGGTGTGTCGTTCGAGGACCAGCTTCGCAAGCTCGATCGCGGCGTGGACGTGTTGATCGCGACACCGGGGCGCCTTCTGGACCACTTCGAGCGAGGCAAGCTTCTCCTCACAGGCGTCCAGATCATGGTCGTCGACGAAGCCGACCGCATGCTCGACATGGGCTTCATCCCGGACATCGAGCGGATCTTCAAGATGACGCCGGCTTCGCGTCAGACCTTGTTCTTCTCCGCGACCATGCCGCCGGAAATCACCCGTCTCACGACGCAGTTTCTGAAGGATCCGACACGGATCGAAGCGACACGACCGGCGATGACGGCGGACACGATCAGCCAGTTTATCGCGCCGATCCCGTCCGGAGATCCGAAGGCCAAGCGTCTCGCGCTTCGCGCTCTGATTTCACAGGAGGACGTCGGCAACGGCATCGTCTTCTGCAATCGCAAGACTGACGTCGATATCGTCGCGAAGAGTCTCAAGTCCCACGGGTTCGACGCCGCCGCCATCCACGGCGACCT
>CAIUZX010000105.1 GCA_903903715.1 uncultured Caulobacterales bacterium | reverse complement strand
TCGACCAGATGCGCGTCCCAGATCTTGTCAAACAGCGTTCTGGACCCGGCGGGGGCCCCGCCGGGGGTGTTCGTCTTCGAGGTCATGTCGGACTCAGGCCGTGAGGAATGCGGGGGAGAGTTGCACCGTCCGCTCGCGCTTGGCCACGAGTTTGTTCAGCGCATGCACATAGGCGCGGGAGGCTGAGACGATGGTGTCCGTGTCCGCCCCTTGTCCGTCGACGATGCGGCCGTCTTCCTCGAGCCGGACGGTGGTTCTCGCCTGAGCGTCCGCCCCCTCGGTGATGGCGTTGATCGAGAAGAGGTTCAGGGACGCTTCGTGCGGGAACACCGCGCGGATGGCGGTGAACGCCGCGTGCACCGCCCCGTCGCCCTTGCCGGTCGCCGTCTTGGAAACGCCGTCGATTTCGAGGGTCACGGTCGCTTCGGCCTTCCCGTCGGAATGGGCGTGGGCGACCATGTCCACGAGGTGGATGCGGCCTTGCGCCTCGGCGGCGGTTTCATCGACCAGAGCCTCGACGTCCTCGTCGTAGATGGTCTTCTTGCGGTCGGCGAGGTCCTTGAACCTGGCGAACGCCTCATCGATGGCGGCCTGGCTGAGTTCGGCGTAGCCCAGGCTGACCAGCTTGTCCTTGAACGCCGCGCGGCCGGAGTGCTTGCCCAGCACCAGGCTCGACTTCGACCAACCGACGCTTTCCGGCGTCATGATCTCGTAGGTCAGGGCGTTCTTCAGCACGCCGTCCTGGTGGATGCCCGCCTCGTGCGCAAAGGCGTTGCGGCCGACGATGGCCTTGTTGGGCTGGACGTCGAAGCCGGTGATGCCCGACAGGAGCTTTGAGGCTTTCAGGATCTGGCGGGTGTCCATGTTCACGCGATAGGGCAGGCTGTCCGAGCGGGTGCGGATGGCCATGGCCACCTCTTCGATGGCCGTGTTGCCGGCGCGCTCGCCGATGCCATTGATGGCGCCTTCCACCTGACGCGCACCGTTCGCCAGAGCCGACAGGCTGTTGGCGACCGCGAGGCCGAGGTCGTTGTGGCAGTGGGCGGAGAAGACGACCTCGTCAGCGCCCGGCACCCGCTCCCGCACCGCCTTGAACATGGCGCCGTAGTCGCCCGGCAGGGCGTAGCCGACCGTGTCGGGCAGGTTGATCGTGGTGGCGCCCGCCTTGATGGCGGTTTCGACGGCGCGGCACAGGAAGTCGATGTCGGTGCGCGAGGCGTCTTCGGCCGACCACTCCACATCGTCCGTGAAGTTGCGGGCCAGCGTCACGGAGCCCTTGATCGTCTCGATCACCTGTTCGGGGCTCATGCGCAGCTTTTGCGCCATGTGCAGTTCGGAGGTGGCGATGAAGGTGTGGATGCGGCTGCGCTTGGCGGTGCTCAGCGCTTCGGCGGAGCGCTCGATATCCGCAGGCGCGGCGCGGGACAGGGCCGCGATGACCGGTCCGTTCAGCGACGAGGCGATCCGGCGCACGCTTTCGAAGTCATTGGGCGAGGCGGCGGGGAAGCCCGCCTCCATTACATCGACGCCGAGGGCGGCGAGGGCCTGAGCCATGCGCAGCTTTTCGTCCGCGGTCATGGAGAAGCCGGGGGCCTGTTCCCCGTCCCGCAGGGTGGTGTCGAAGATGATGACGTGGTCGTCGGCGATCTTGCCGAAATTCGGGTGATTGATGGTCATGGCGTCGGCCTTGAAACTGGAGGGGTGTGTCGGGCGCGTTCTGGACCCCTGAAGCGGTCGTCTCCGAGAGTTGCGATGTCATATCGCAGAGTTCGGGAC